>NZ_WKDB01000077.1:0-28169 GCF_021606215.1 Pseudomonas sp. PA-5-4B
CCCATGCCCCCCGTGATTGCCCCCGAACTACTCGCCCCCGCCGGCACCCTGAAAAACATGCGCTATGCCTTCGCCTACGGCGCCGATGCGGTCTACGCCGGCCAGCCGCGCTACAGCCTGCGGGTGCGCAATAACGAGTTCGACCACGCCAACCTCGCGCTCGGCATCCAGGAGGCGCATGCACTGGGCAAGCGTTTCTACGTGGTGGTCAACATTGCACCGCACAACGCCAAGCTCAAGACCTTCCTCAAGGATTTGGCCCCGGTGATCGCCATGGGGCCGGACGCGTTGATCATGTCCGACCCAGGCTTGATCATGCTGGTACGCCGTCACTTCCCGTGCATGCCGATTCACTTGTCGGTACAGGCCAATACGGTGAATTGGGCCAGCGTCGAGTTCTGGCAACAGCAAGGTATCTGCCGGGTGATTCTGTCGCGGGAACTGTCACTGGAAGAAATCGGCGAAATCCGCCAACAGGTGCCGGCCATGGAGCTGGAAGTGTTTGTGCACGGCGCCCTGTGCATGGCCTATTCCGGGCGCTGTTTGTTGTCCGGCTATATGAACAAGCGCGATGCCAACCAAGGCACCTGCACCAACGCGTGCCGCTGGAAATACTCGGCCACGCCGGCGGTGGAGAACGCCACGGGCGATATCGTCCAGCAGTGTGAACCGACCTTGGGTATCGGCGCGCCGACCGATCAGGTGTTCCTGCTGCAGGAAGCCAACCGCCCGGATGAGCAGATGCCCGCCTTCGAAGACGAACACGGCACCTACATCATGAACGCCAAGGACCTGCGCGCCGTGCAGCACGTGGAGCGCCTGGCGCACATGGGCGTGCATTCGCTGAAGATCGAAGGGCGCACCAAGTCCCACTTCTATTGCGCGCGCACCACCCAGGTGTATCGCCAGGCCATTGACGATGCGGTGGCTGGCCGTGCGTTTGACCGCAACCTGATGACTGATCTTGAGTCCCTGGCCCAACGCGGCTACACCGAAGGTTTCCTGCGTCGCCATGTGCACGACGAATACCAGAACTACCAGAACGGCAGCTCGGTGTCGGAGCGCCAGCAGTTTGTCGGCGAATTGACCGGCGAGCGCCGGGGCGAGCTGGCCGAGGTCAAGGTGAAAAACCGCTTTGCCGTGGGTAATCATCTGGAATTGATGACACCGGCCGGCAACTTTCACTTTGACCTGACCAACCTGCACAACGCCAAGGGCGAGGCCATAGACGTGGCGCCGGGGGATGGGCACACGGTGTATGTGCCACTGGCGAGCGACATGGACCTGCGCTTCGGCCTGCTGATGCGTGACGTCTAACGCAGGGGCGGTGACAGGCCTATTTGTATCAGCGCCAGGCAAACATACGCTGAGGCCAGGGTTGATCAGATCCTGAACTGCCCCACCAACTGCCCCAGGCGCTGGCCCAGGTCCGCCAGGCTGCGTGAGGTTTGCGCGCCCAATTGGGTTTCATCCGCCACGCTGTCCACCGCCACGGCAATCTGATGCACGCTGCGGTTGATCTCTTCGGCCACGGCGGTCTGCTCTTCGGCGGCGCTGGCGATTTGCGCGTTCATCGAGTTGATGGTGCCAATCAACTGCGCCATGGTATCCAGCGACGCGCCGGCTTGGTTGGCCTGGGCCGAAGTGCCATCACCGGCATCGCTGGAGCGGCGCATGGCATCCACGGCGGCGACGGTGCCTTTTTGCAGGCGGTCGATCATGCCCTGGATTTCCTGGGTGCTGGTTTGCGTGCGACTGGCCAGCGCACGCACCTCGTCGGCGACCACGGCAAACCCGCGACCAGCCTCGCCTGCCCGTGCGGCTTCGATGGCGGCGTTGAGCGCCAGCAGGTTGGTCTGCTCGGCAATCGAGCGGATCACGCCGAGCACGCTGACGATCGACGACACGTCCTGCTGCAAGCTGTCGAGGGACACGCCGCTGCTGCGGATGTCGTTCACCAGCGCATGGATCTGCGCGATGCTGCCATCCACTACCCGCTTGGCGGCCTGGCCTTCGGCATCGGTCTGTTGCGCGGCCACCGCAGCGCCTTGGGCACTGCGCGCCACTTCGTGGGCCGCCGAAGACATTTGGTTGATCGCGGTGGCCACCTGATCGGTCTCGTGGCGCTGGCGTTCCATGGCGGTTTCCGAGCGCTGGGCCTGATCGGACACCTGGCTGACCAGCCCGGTGAGTTGCGCGGTCATCTCGGTGATCTGGCGCACCAGGCCGTGGATCTTGTCGACAAAGCGGTTGAACGCACCGGCCAAGTCCCCCAACTCATCCTGGCTGGTGATGGCCAGGCGGCGGGTCAAGTCGCCCTCGCCCGCGGCGATATCGTCGAGGTTGGCTTTCATCAGGCTCAGTGGGCGCAAGATGGTATTGGCCACCAACATGCCCACTGCAGCAATCACCAGCAGCACCACCACCGCCACGCCAAGGATGCTCAGCAGCACGCCTTCCATGCGTTTTTCGACCTTGGCCTCGACCACCGCCACCTGGGCTTCGATGCCATCGAGGTTTACCGACGTACCAATCACCATGTCCCACTTGGGCAGGTATTCGGTGTAGCCAAGCTTGGGCACCAGTTCGGTCTGGCCGGGCTGGGTCGAGCTGTATTGCAGGTAGTGGGTGCCGTCCTTGCCGACCTTGACCAGGTCGCGGTTGACGTAGACACCGTTGGGGTCACGGTTGTCCTTGAAGCTCTTGCCTACGCCGTCCGGGCTGTTGCCCTTGAACAGGCGGATGGTCTCGGAGTCGTAGCCGAAGAAGTAGCCGTCCTTGCCGTAGGTGGTGTTGGACAACAGTTTGACTACCTGCGCCCGCGCCGCCGTGTCGCCGGGGGTGGCCGCGTCGTAGAGCGGCTTGATGGTGGTCATCGCCACTTCCACATAACTTTGCAGCGTGGCCTTGGCGTCATTGAGCAGGCGCTGGCGGGTTTCATCCACCTCATTGCGCGCCTGGCCCTGCAGGATCCACACCGTGGTCAGGCTGATGACCACGGCAAACAACAACACAGGCACGACGGCCAGGGACAGGACTTTGGCCTTCAAACTCAGACGCATGGCTTTTCTCTCTTATTCGTGGCGACTTGAGAGGTTAACGGCCAGTGGCGAAATATCTGTAGGACACCTTGGCTGAGTGGCGACTGGACTGTTGTGGCGAACAGGCTTGCCCTGCGTTGGGCTGCGTAGCAGCCCCCTTTTCAGGCGCCGTAACACGCCAGGTAGATCGAGGTGTCTGGATTCAGGACCGCTTCGCGCTCCAACGCAGGGCAAGCCTGCTCGCCACAATTGAACCTGTTCCAGATACTAGAGGGTCATCGCGGCAAACCAGCCAAACGCCAGCAACGGAATGTTGTAGTGCAGGAAGGTCGGCACCACGGTGTCCCAGATATGGTGATGCTGGCCGTCAATATTCAGGCCGGAAGTCGGGCCGAGCGTGGAGTCCGACGCTGGCGAACCGGCATCGCCCAGCGCCCCCGCCGTACCCACGATGCACACAATCGCCAACGGACTGAAGCCCAGCTGCACACACAACGGTACAAAAATCGCCGCCAGAATCGGCACCGTAGAAAATGACGAACCAATGCCCATGGTCACCAACAGCCCCACCAGCAACATCAGCAGCGCGCCCACACCACGGCTGTGACCAATGAATGCCGCCGAGGCTTCCACCAGTGAGCGCACGTCACCGGTGGCCTTGAGCACTTCGGCAAACCCCGATGAGGCGATCATGATGAAGCCGATCATCGCCATCATCTTCATGCCTTCGGTGAACAGGTCGTCGGTATCGCGCCAGCGCACAATGCCCGACACCGAAAAGATCAGAAACCCAGCCAGGGCGCCGATGATCATCGAATCCAGCCACAGCTGAATGATAAACGCCGAGGCAATTGCCAGCCCGGCCACCAGCAGGGTCAGCGGGTTGTACTGCACGGCTACTTGCTCGACGCGCTCGATTTTTTCCAGGTCATACACACGCTTTTTGCGGTAGCTGATAAACACCGCCACCAGCAGGCCCACCACCATGCCCAACGCGGGCAAGCCCATGGCATGGGTGACGTTGACTTGGCTGATGTCCACGCCGCTCTTGGCCACGTTGGCCAACAGGATCTGATTAAGGAAGATATTGCCGAAGCCCACCGGCAGGAACATGTAGGGCGTGATCAGGCCGAAGGTCATCACGCAGGCGATCAGCCGGCGGTCCAGTTGCAGCTTGGTCAGCACGTAAAGCAGTGGCGGCACCAGCAGCGGGATAAACGCAATATGGATCGGCAGAATATTCTGCGAAGCAATCGCCACCACCCACAACAGACCAATCAGCAGCCATTTGACATGACTTCCGCCGGTGGCTTCCTGGCGATCGACCAACAGCAGCGCCTTGTCCGCCAAGGCATGCGCCAGGCCGGACTTGGCAATCGCCACCGCGAAAGCGCCGAGCAAGGCGTAGGACAACGCCACGGTCGCGCCGCCGCCCAAGCCGCCGTTAAAGGCCTTGAGCGTGGCCTCGATGCCCAACCCGCCGGTCAAGCCACCGACCAGGGCGCCGACGATGATGGCGATGACCACATGCACACGGGACAAACTGAGCACCAGCATGGTGCCGACCGCGGCGATGACTGCGTTAATCATGGTTACCTCAAGCAAAAAACATAAAAAACAGACAGGCCCGCGACCGGGCGGCCATCAAGTGGCGTCCGTGTGCAGGCTTTAAGAGGTCTTATTAGAGGGCGCGCACTTTGCCGCAGGCGGGCCGTCATGTCAAAAACTGTGGCGAGGGAGCTTGCTCCCGCTGGGCTGCGCAGCAGCCCCAAAAAAACAGGAGCGCTGCGCACTGGAGCGCCAGCGGGAGCAAGCTCCCTCGCCACAGAATAAAGAAGCGTGAAAGGCAGCCGATACAAAGGCTCTCTGTGTTTTCAGGTTAAGGATGCTCCTCGATGTCGCTTAGACAGCTCTCCATTCAATGGAAAATCACCCTGCTCGCGGGCCTGTGCCTGCTGGGGATCGTGACCCTGCTGGTGGGTCTGTCGCTTTTTCGCATGGAGCAGAGTTCGCAACAGGTCAAAGCGTCCAGCATGCAGATGCTCGACGCGTCCGCCCAGGCGCGCATCGAGGCCCAAGGTGAAGTGCAGGCGCTGGGCATTCGCCAGCAATTCATGGACGCCTACCAGTACGGCCATGGTTTTTCGCGCCAAGTGTTGTTTTTGCGTGAGCAGGCGGAAAAACGCTTCCTCGACGCCTTCGATACCCGCGAAGACCTGACCCGCCAAGTCAAGGCCGCCCTGCAAGCCAACCCCGATCTGCTCGGCCTGTCGTTGGTGTTTGAGGCCAATGCGCTGGACGGCAAGGACGAGTTGTTCGCCAATCAGGCAGAACTGGGCAGCAACGACAAAGGGCGCTTCGCCCTCTACTGGTCGCAGCCCACACCCGGCAAACTCACCTCCATGTCACTACCCGAAAGCGACATGGCCGACATCAGCGTCGGCCCCAGCGGCGAGAAGGCTAACGCCTGGTTCACCTGCCCACGCACTACGCTGAAACCCTGCGTGATCGAACCGTACTTTTATGTGATCGACGGGCAAAACGTGCTGATGACCAGCATCGTCTTCCCGCTGATGGTCAACGGCAAAGTTATTGCCTCGCTGTCGGTGGACATCAACCTCAACAGCCTGCAGGCCGTGAGCCAACAGGCCAGCCAGAAGCTGTATGACGGCCAGACCCAGGTCAGCATCCTCAGCCCCACCGGCTTGCTCGCCGGCTACAGCCCGGACGCCGGCAAACTCAGCCAGCGTCTGGATCAGGTCGACAGCGCCAGCGGCGCGCAACTGATCAGCGTACTGGCCAGTAACCCTCAGACCAGCAGCCTGCGTACCGACCATCAACTCAAGGTGCTGGCGCCCTTCGCGCCGATTCCCGGCGGCAAGCCGTGGGGCGTGTTGCTGGATGTGCCGGAAAAAGTCCTGGTCGGCCCCGCCGAAACACTCAAGGCGCAGTTGGACGCGGACAACGCCCGTGGCACGCTGCTGGAACTGAGCCTGGGCCTGCTGGCGGCCGTGGTTGGCTTAGTGCTTGTGTGGCTGATGGCCCGCAGCGTGACCCGGCCGATCCTCGGCGTGGCACGCATGCTCGAAGACATCGCCAGCGGCGAAGGCGACCTCACCCGCCGCCTGGCCTACGACAAACAGGATGAACTGGGCCAACTGGCCAGCTGGTTCAACCGCTTCCTCGACAAGCTGCAACCGATCATTGCCCAAGTGAAACGCTCGGTGCAGGACGCCCGTGGCACTGCCGACCAGTCCGCCGAAATCGCCACGCAAACCAGCGCCGGCATGGAGCAGCAATACCGTCAGGTCGACCAAGTGGCCACCGCCTCCCACGAAATGAGCGCCACCGCCCAGGACGTCGCCCGCAGTGCTGCCCAGGCGGCACACGCCGCACGCGATGCCGACCAGGCCACACGCGACGGCTTGAGTGTGATCGACCGCACCACCACCAATATCGGCAACTTGGCGGCGGATATGAGCACCGCCATGGCCCAGGTCGAAGGCTTGGCGGCCAATAGCGAGAAGATCGGTTCGGTGCTGGAAGTGATTCGCGGCATCGCCGAGCAAACCAACCTGCTGGCACTCAACGCCGCCATCGAAGCCGCCCGCGCCGGTGAGGCTGGGCGTGGTTTTGCGGTGGTCGCCGACGAAGTACGCAACCTGGCGCAGCGCACCCAGGAGTCGGTAGAAGAAACCCGCCTGGTGATCGAGCACCTGCAAAGCGGCACCACCGACGTGGTTGGCTCCATGGGCAATAGCTATCGGCAGGCCCAAGGCAGTGTCGAACAGGTCGGCCAGGCGGTCACCGCCCTGCGTCAGATTGGTGAGGCGGTCACGGTGATCAGCGACATGAACCTGCAAATCGCCAGCGCCGCCGAACAGCAAAGCGCCGTGGCCGAAGAGATCAACAGCAATGTGGCGACGATACGGGATGTGACTGAATCGCTGTCGGAGCAGGCGAATGAATCGGCGCGGGTGAGCCAGGCGTTGAACAGCCTGGCGAATCAGCAGCAGGGGTTGATGGATCAGTTTCGGGTGTAATGATCGTTCCCACGCGTGGGCGCGCCTCCTGTGACGCTCCGCGTCGCCCGTCGACAGCGGGACGCCGAGCGTCCAAGGCGGCGTTACCACGCAGAGCGTGGGAACGATCTCAACGTTTGGGTAATTCGATCAGCACCTTGAGCCCGCCCAGCTCGCTGTCCTGCAACCGCAACGTACCACCCCACACCTCGACAATATCCCGCACGATCCCCAGCCCCAGGCCATGGCCGTCAATCTGCTCATCCAGACGCGCGCCCCGGCTGAGCACTTGCTCACGCTGAGCCGGCGGGATGCCGGGGCCGTCGTCTTCGACTGCCAGCAGAAAGCTGCGCGGGGTTTCGCTGACCGTCAAGCGCACGTCGGCATCCGCCCATTTGCAGGCGTTATCCAGCAGGTTGCCGAGCAGTTCCAGCAGATCTTCGCGGTCCCAGGGCAATTGCAGGCCGGGGTCGACGTGGTAGCTCAAGTCCAGGTGTTCACCGTGGATCATGCTCAAGGTGGCCAGCAGGCCGGGCAGTTCTTTTTCACAGTCAAACAGCGCGCCGGGCAGGGTTTCACCGGCCAGGCGGGCGCGGTTAAGTTCGCGGTTGAGGCGTTGTTGCACCTGGTCAAGCTGCTCGCGCAGCAGCTTGCCGATTTCGGGGTGGTCCTTGAGCGCTTCACTGGAGGCTGCACTCAGTAGCACCGCCAATGGGGTTTTCAGCGCATGGCCGAGGTTGCCCAAAGCATTGCGTGAGCGCTTGAGGCTGTCTTCGGTATGGGCCAGCAGATGGTTGATCTGCGCCACCAACGGCTCCAGTTCCAGCGGCACTTGGGTATCAAGTTGCGAGCGCCGGCCCTGTTGCAGTTGGGCAATCTGGTTGCGTGCCGTCTCCAGCGGGCGCAAGGCGCGGCGCACGGTGACCCGTTGCAGGATCAGCACCAGTAACAGCGCCGCCAAGCCGATGATCAGGCCGATCTGGCGCATCAGGCGAAAGCTTTCGCGCACTGGCGTGTAGTCCTGGGCCACGCTGATGGAAATTGACTGGCCGAAACGCTTGTAGTCCGAACGCAACACCAGCAGTTGCTGGCGTTCCGGCCCCAGTTGCAGGTTGCCCTTGAGCCCCGGCTCGGTCAGGCGCGGCAGTTCCTGGTCCCACAACGAGCGGGAGCGCCAGTGAACGTCGGCAAAATCAATGCGGAAATAATGCCCGGAAAACGGTCGCTGATAGGCCGGTGACAGACGCTGCTCATCCAAATGAACACCCTCAGGCCCACGCACCAGTGCGGCCAGCAGGTTCTCGCTGTCGTTGCGCAGCCCGGCTTCCAGGTAGCGCTGCAAACCGGCCTCGAACAACCACAAACTGGTTTGCGCCAGCACCACGCCCACCACCACCATGACGCTGATCAGACCCAGGCTCAAACGCCGTTGAATCGACCTCATGCCGGGGCGGCGCCAAACCGGTAACCCTGGCCACGCCGGGTTTCAATCACACTGCGCCCCAATTTTCGGCGCAGGTGGTTGACGTGCACTTCCAGCACATTGGAGTCGCGCTCGGTTTCGCCGTCATACAAATGTTCGGCCAGATGGCTTTTCGACAGAATCTGCTCCGGGTGCAGCATGAAGTAGCGCAGCAGGCGGAATTCGGCGGCGGTCAGCTGGATCTCGTCGCCATCGCGCAGCACACACTGACGCCCTTCATCCAGGTGCAGGCCGGCGGCTTGCAGCGTCGGCTGGTTGGCCTGGCCGTGGGAACGGCGCAGAAGCGCCTGGATGCGCAGGTAGAGCTCTTCGGGGTGAAAGGGTTTGCTCAGGTAATCGTCGGCGCCGGCCTTGAGCCCTTCGATACGTTCGGCCCAGGAATCGCGCGCGGTCAGCACCAGCACGGGCGTGGCCAAGGCCGCGGCGCGCCATTGCGCGAGCACCTCCAGGCCCGGCAGGCCCGGCAAGCCGAGGTCGAGGATGATCAGGTCATAGGGTTCGCTGCGGCCTTGATACGCGGCGTCGCGCCCATCGGCCAGCCAGTCGACCGCGTAGCCCTGGCGCTGCAGACCGGCCAACAGTTCATCAGCCAGCGGTACGTTGTCTTCCACCAGAAGCAGGCGCATCAGTCGTCTTCCTTATCTTTGAGCAGCTTACCGGTACTGGCGTCGAGCTCGATTTCGCGCACCACGCCTTCGACGGTCAACAGTTCGATTTCGTAGATATAGCGCACCGAGCGATCCTTGTGCTCCTCAAGCTCGGCGTCCAGCAGCTTGGCACCCGGGTAGCGCTCCAGCGCCGGCCCCAGCAACTGTTCCAGCGGCGCGATGACGCCCTCCTGACGCAATCGCAGGGCTTCATCCTGACCAAGGTCATGGGCTGACAGGCTGGCGCTGCTCAGAAGCAATACCAGCGCCACCTGACTGCCCGCGCGTAGATTTACCTTCATTACGTATCCTGATGTTCCTTGAGGGCGGCCCGATGCGGGACATGGGCCACCACGGTACCCGTGACAACTTAACTGAAACTGAATTGCCACCATGGCAATTTTCCATCGGCAACCTTACCCATCGCTGCAAGAATTCTCTTATATTGCCTGTTCGCTGCAACCGAGACCTGTATGACTGCCATCCACATCAAGTTTCCCGCGCTGACCCTCAAGGCCGGCAAACGCGCTTTCACACGCATTCGCGAGCAAGGCCTTGCGCCGGCGGATGTCGGTATCCTACCCGGTGCGGCCGGTGGCCCCAAGGCGTTGGGCATTCAAGGCCTGGACCTGGCGCTGTTCGGCGATTGGCTGCCACGCGCGCCGCGTGAGCGTGCACTGATCGGCGCGTCGATCGGCTCCTGGCGGTTTGCCAGTGCGTGCCTGCCCGACCCGGTGCAAGGCTTGCTGGACCTCGGCCGCTTGTACAACGAACAACGCTTTGCCAAGGGCGTGACCATGGCCGAAGTCAGCCACAGCTGCCAGCGCATGCTCGACGACCTGTTGGCCGGCCGCGATGCGCGGGTGCTGGACAACCCCGACTACCGCCTGAATATCATGGTGGTCAAGAGCCACGGCCTGCTTGCCGATGACCACCGTGGCCGACTGGGGCTGGGCCTGTCGTCGGTGATTGCCGACAACCTGCGTGGCCGTGCGCGGCTGTCGCGGCATTTTGAGCGGTTGATCATCCACGACCCGCGCCAGGCGCCACCGGTGCATGCGCTGACGGACTTTCCCTCGCGCTTCCTCGACCTGCAGCTGGGCAACCTGCGCCAGGCGCTGCTGGCCTCCGGTTCCATCCCCATGGTGATGCAAGGCGTGCGCGACCTGCCCGGCGCAGGCACGGGCACTTACCGCGACGGTGGCCTGCTGGACTATCACCTCGACCTGCCCTATCACGGCGACGACATTGTGCTGTACCCGCATTTCACCGACCGGGTGATCCCCGGCTGGTTCGACAAGGGCCTGCCGTGGCGACGCAGTAATCCACAAGGCTTGCAGGATGTGCTGCTACTGGCGCCCTCCAAAGACTACCTGGCCCGTCTGCCCCATGGGAAATTGCCGGACCGCAGCGACTTCAAGCGCTTTATGGGCGATGACTCTAGCCGCAACAAATACTGGCAAACCGCGATGAGCGAAAGCCGACGGCTGGGGGATGAGTTCCTGCAACTGGCGGACAATGGTGGGCTGGGCGAGCGGCTGCAAGCGCTGTAACCCAGCGGTATGCGCGGCAGAGGATCAAACTGTTAAACTCGACGCCTGCCAGATACCTGACCGCGCTGAAAATACCGTGGAAATCTTCAAAGATTCCACGGTAGCCTCCCGCCTGAAACCACCCCTTCCCAATTCCCTCCATATAACCCAACAAACAAAAGCATTTGAGTATCACCGCGTACCACACGATACCTTCCCAATGACAATTAGTTAGTACATCATCCAGTACATTGAAAATGGTTTTGAGAGGATGTACTAGTGGCACTCACGGACACAGCGGCCAGACAGGCTAAGCCAAAGGAAAAGGCATACACCCTTCCCGACTCCCTGGGTCTTTCGCTTTACGTGGCGAACAGTGGAATTAAAAGCTGGCACTTTCCGTTCACATGGCTTGGAAAACAGGCAAGGATTTCTTTTGGAACATACCCGGAAACGGGCCTGAAGGAAGCGCGCTCTCGCTAGAGATGAGGCGCGGGAAGACATTGCGCGCGGCGTAGATCCGCGCGAATCGAGGAAGGAGAAGAAGGCAGGACTGATTGAGGCCGGCGGCCGCACATTCCGCCGCGTGTACGATGAGTGGCTGGCATTCAGGAAGGGCAGCATATCTCCGGGCACCTACCGGATCATCAGCAATTTGATGGAACTGGATGTGCTTCCAACATTTGGCGGGCGGCAGATCGACGCCATCAAGCGAGCCGACGTGATCGGCCTGATACGGCGCATCGAAAAGCGCGGCTCTGTAGTCGCGGCGGTAAAGGTTCGGCAGCGGATGGGCCAGGTGTTCAGCTATGCAATCGCCACCGGACTGATTGAATCGAACCCTACAGCTGAGATGCACGCCGTCACCGAGAAAGGCGCGCAGAACCGGCCGCATCCATTCTTGCCGTTCAGCGAACTACCCAAGACCATCGCCAGCATTCAGCAGTGCGTGTCAGGCCACCAGTTGCGGTCAGCGATCATGCTGATGATCTACACCGCATCACGCCCGGGCGAAGTAAGGTATGCCGAGTGGTCTGAAATTGATCTCGATGCGGCGATCTGGACGACGCCGGCGGCGAAGAAGATGAAGGCACGACGTGAGCACGCCGTGCCGCTGCCAGCACAGGCGTTGAACTGCTGAAAAGCATGCTACCCATCACTGGTGGCCTTCGCTACGTGTTCACAAATCGTAGCGATCCAACAATGCCGATTGGCCCGAACTACGCCAACAACGTCATGGAACTCTGCGGGCTCACCGGCAAGCAGTCGCCCCACGGCTTCAGGCATCTATTCTCGACCGAGATGAACGGGCGCGGTTACAACCGTGACTGGATCGAACGGCAATTTGCCCACGCTGATAGCAGCCTTATCCGCGACGTGTACAACCATGCGGCCTACCTGGAGCAGCGTCGCGAAATGATGCAGGAGTGGGCAGACCTGATCACTCCTGAGAGAAAAGGCGCTTGAATGCGCCACCTAACTCAACTAAACGCCTTGCCGACAAATCCAAGTATTTATTCTTTAGCGACTCTTTCTACTACTACCCATTAAATCCGGCTAAAACACCACCCATCAAGCTATTACCTGAAAAACTATTACTACCAACAGTAAGGCTATTCATGCCGCCATACACATTAAATCCGAGAGAACGCAAATCCATCTCAGTAACTAGTGCCTGACTGTCTCCAGTCTGTTCAACACGCAAGACGGTTCCACCTTTTACTTTTACAACAATCTGCCGCCCAATCTCTTCCACGGTAACTAATGGATTCTTCGATATCGACGACTCTACAAGGGATACCAAATCTTTACTGCCTGGAAATCTCACTGCGCGCAGCCAAATCTGCGGCTTAAATCCGGCGCCAATAAGTATGGGAAAAGAGCCCCCGACCGCCATAATCAATGCGCCGCCATACAATTTGTTACCACAAACACTCAATAACGAATAGGGAGCATAGCCCATCGGAAGCTGACTAAATTTTTCCATACTACCTCCCAACTCGCTGTCTAATCTTTGGAGAAAGCCTAAAGTGATCTTTAATAGATTTCATAATCTCTTTTCGGTCATTCGGCAACAAACATCCGATAATCCATAGCACAAGCACAATGATACACCCGCCAGCTAGCGTAATCCACTCGGCAGAAGTAACAGCGCTTATCAAGGAAGGGTTTGCAGCATCACTCATGATACTTGAAATAAATTTTGGAAGTATGCTCAAAGCAAAACCAAGAGTAACGAACAAAATATTTATTGCCCAAACATGCATGGACACCCAAGTGCTCTTAAGCATCATATATTCAGACGCGCTCAACGAATAATCCGCTTGAACAGTAGCAAATAATGTACTACCGCTGTAAAGGTCATCAGAATTTAGCCTCCGACTCTCTTCCTCTACGTCGTCATTCTTTATGAATTTCACCATAATTGCTTATTCGTCAATGCCAACGATATCAATACGATATCATTCTTATCGACCAGCTCCCAGCGTCTCTCTCACGCCTGCCCAGACATACGCCAGATACGCAGCTCGTCGCCTCGAATCGCGCCACGGCAGTACCTCGATTACTGTATACACATACAGCATCCTGATTGACCTACCATGAACCTCGACGAAGACACCTGCGAGTGGCTTGGATGCCCTACGCCCTTGGAAATGTAACAGCACCAGTGCGCACTGCTCGAGGACGAGCTGACTGCGACACAGAAGCGGCTGACCGAGGCGCGCCGGAACATTGCCGGGCTGGTGCAGATGAGCGCACAGATAGCCGAAATGACCTCCCAAACTGCCGTAGCTGGCTGTAAAGAAGTACGGTGGTGAGCGGTTGATATTCAATTGTCAGCGCAGCCATATTTACTCCAGGTGTAAAAAAACGGCCCGGAGGCGGCTTGTGTTGATTTAATCAGAGGCAGTCCCGGACCGCCTTCTCAATGTCACTTCTGCCCCAGCCAGGACCCCATGCCAGTCTCTGAAAAAGCTTCACCGAGCTGCCGCTTGAAACCTTGCGGATACTCAGCAGCTCATCTGTCATGTTGTTGCTTGCAGCAACAAGGCGATATCCATACTCAGTCTCTGACATCGTCACGTCGATGCGTGCGTCCTGACATTTGGGAAATACGCAGAACGCATACTTTTTCGGGTCTTTGGTAGAACTGACAGCAATGCTCGGGGCTTTCGACTCAAGATCCCCTGGCGATAAACACCCCGCCAGCATCGCCACCGCTGCCGCTGCTATCAAAATCCGCATGCTTGCTCCTAAAAAATTGAACCGCCGAAAGTGAAGAACTTGAACGATATTTTATCGTCACCCGCATCTCTCATTTCAAAGCGAATTCTGTCGAGCCCATTATCCACTCGAGAGGCTTCAAGGCGCATGAACTGGGTCAGGCCACCACCGAATCCGTTCAACTCAAGAGCACTGACATCATGAAAAATTAGCGATACCGCGTCCAAACCTGACTCATTGGCAGACAGCACCAACTCCAAATCGTATTTGAAGTCGTTGAAATTGATGTCGATTGACATAACACAGCCCTGCTCTCGCAGCAGATCGTTCAAGCGATCAAGTCTATCCATGTGTCCACCCGTCTGGGATGAAATGCCACACCACGCGCATGTCGTTGCCTCTTTGGTTTGGCGGGACTGTAGCACTGACGGGGAGATGCAAAAAGCTCAGCACCTAGTCGAGTTTTACCAATCATATAGATGTCCAGTAAGCTGCTCATTCAAACTGGACAAGGACAACCCGCGTGATCACCTGCCATCTGAAGTATCAGATTGACCCCTATCAAATCCCGGTCTTTGAAAACTACTCAAGACTGTGGATTCGCATAGTCAATCGCATGGGGGGGCACACATCATGGTTATTTCCTCCCCGCTGAAGGCGCAAACAACATCGCTTACTGCCTTTTCAGCTTTCCGAGCCTTGCGGAGTACGAGCGCTATCGCGAGCAGTCCAAAACTGCCCCCGAATGCGTTAGTACTTTCGCGCAGGCAGAGGAGGAGAGATTCATTGTCAGTACTGAAAGAAGCTTCATGCGGCCAGTGCTTGACTGAAAGCAACAAGCCCGGCCCGCCGGGATTTTTAATGCTTATGGACCCTCCACACCTTTCGGCGCGCCACGAGGATTACAAGGAATGAGTTCAGCAGAAAGAAGCGCACCACGATCTTCTGGTAAATCGATAGCGGTAGTAGGTATTGCTCTGGGCCTAGCCGTTGCCGTCTACATAAGCCCTAAAAGCAAGTATTTCTTGGGTAATTTTGCGTACTCTTGGTTACCGCAATCCGCCGTGCTTTTTGTAGCGATTCTATGCAAGGCATCAAGAGGGGCGCTGGGCGGAATCGCTGCAGCCATGGCGCTGTACTTGTACCTTTTCGACATCTGGGCCACAGAGTCCTTGGCTTGGCTTTTTTACTTGTTCAGCTTTCCCGGCATTCTCATTGGGGCGCTGCTTGCCATAGCGACACCGTCGAGAAAGGCATTTGAGGCACCGATAGCTTTTGCTTGGGCGGTTCTAGGTATAGCCCTGGGTCTGGTAGGCGTGTGGTTCTGGGCTTGCTGATATTTCCGAATACCAGATGCAAAAAGCCCAGCGCGGGGCTGGGTCTTTATTGACTAATTAACCAATCCGCCTCAGTACGTAGGTTTGGTCGTTTTGACCATGATTAACTGCCCACTCCACTATCCGGAATGGTGCGAGCGGTCCACTCACCCCTTGCGGGTCTACCAAGTGATCACCCGCCAGCCTGAAAATCGGCCTTTCTGGGACCATAGGCGCCCCACTCCATCGATCAGAATTCCAATGGGCTCTTGCGCCGCGGAGTTCTTAACCCCCCCAGCGTCCATGTAAATACGTTCGGCTCATATCAATCTCCCATTCTAAGCATCAGGGGCAGAAGAGTGCTTCAAGATGTCCGAATGGGCAAGAGTCTGTAGTGCACTCCAGGAAAGTCTATGATTTGTAGATGCAAAAACTCCGTGCGGGCCCGGGTGAGCAATAGTCAGCTGCTCTAGCGACCTTTGCTGGACATAGTTACCACCATATTCTGATCGGGCTCACTGCAACTGATTAAAACACTGCCGTCGGCCGTATAGACTCTGGTAATGGTCAGCACTGACGAGTTCACGATCGGCTCGATGTCTGAAGCTGGCACGTTGAGCTTTGCGATGGTACTTGCCTGATAAGCCTGGCACTCATCAAAGCTCATTGAAATAGACTTTGACTGTGCGTCGGCATACACCACAGTAGCGAAACAGACTGCCCCTAGTATTCCTATCAAAATTCGCATGTCGTTCCCTCTTTGATTTGGCGAGACTGTAGCACTGCGGATCGGTTGCCTGAAATCCAGCCCTACTTGAGAGATTGATTCATATTTTCGAGAGCGTTCAACACGTTTCGCGTGACACCTTTGTCAATGGCATCGCTCGATGACTGTGAAAGAGTATCTACTGCATTTTTAGCAGCTTTTTGACCCTCTTTTGAACTACCACTGACTTGAGTGACCGTCTGTGCCGTAACTTGCTTTACTACTGATTGTTGCTCAGCAGCTGATGCACCTACTGGCATGGACTGAGATATCGCGACTCCGGCTGCCTGCCCGGCTGCCGCGCTTTGTGTGGCAAGAGCTACCGCGGTAGAGCCTGCGGCCACCGCCGCGGCAGTTGCGCCATCACCAGATGTGCTTGTTCCTGACAGTGGCAGCGGTGCTGGTTTCACGACTTCGCTGGGTTCGAGCGTTTTTTCTGTAGGCCCAATTTTTCCTCTGCTTGCCGCCAACTCCAATTCGATAAGGGGGGCAGTCACTTTTCCTGCATTTATCAGCGATTCGATATACTGAGTCGCTGTCATTTTCGGATCATTGGCAAAGGCCATGCAGAGGCCTGACGACATGGCTTCGTAAAGCATCAATCCTTGTGTCTTCTGTGAAACGTTGGCGACAGTTTTTGCTGCGCTTTCTGCAAATGAGTTTTTGCCTTCCGGATTACCAGCTTGTGTTTTCAATGCTACCGAAAGTGAGTTACTGAGGCTCGCACTGATGTTCTCTGCAACGCCCGCGGGCGGTTCGCCACAGGTTCTGTTTGTAGACCTATTGATGATGAATATTCTGCGGTCAGCTGTTGTTGTCAGCGCTGTAAATGCTGCCTTCTCGTGGACCGCCGTCACGATCGCAGGGTCGGTCATTCGATCAGTCGTGCACGCTGATAAAAAAAACATACCTGTCAATATCAAGCTGATTTTCATGACCGCCTCCGCAATGGCGATATGCCATTTTTTGTCGAGCGTAGTAGTCACTTTAGGAATTAGCTAGCCGGGATGCTCAAGCAATTTTGGGTCGGGCCAGGCACCTGGCCAAGCATCCAGTGTGGACGGAATGCCAGTAGCGCTATTGGATCCAGTCATAGTAGCGTTATGAAGCCATGCTAGACGCATGGCTTTTCCCTGTCATATTAGAGATAAAAAAGATGCCGCCAGATGCTGAAGAGCTACGCCGACGTACCGAAGAAGGCAAAAAGAACATTGAATTCAGAGAGTTGATGGACTCCATTAACTACGACATCAATGACCAGACGAGATCAGGCCAATCAAGCACTGTGTTCGTACTGGGCAAACGCAATGCTGAATTTGCTGACGCTGTCTTGGAGAGATTTTCCGAGTCAGAGTTAAGCGTCAAGTATGACGAAGACACCACAAAACTGACCATCAGCTGGGAGCTCCCGGATCGTGAGGAAGAGTAACGCCCTTCAATGGAGGCCCAGTCCTTCGCCTGCAAGCCCAAGGACTGGGGTTGCGCCATTTTCGGCGCGGATAAAGATATGGAGGTCGATGTGAGCGACAGTAGCTTCAAGCCAAGAGTGTAGGGGTCAACTCATCCCGGACACGGTTTTGAGTTTTTCTTCCGTTTTCGCTGGGGCCAATCCATCGTTAAATTGATGAGGTCGGATCCAGTTGTAGTGATGCATCAGGTACTGGCTAATGTCTCTCTGAGCCTGGTGGCCGGTCATGTAGCCAGTGGTTGGTATCCACTCTGTTTTCAAGCTGCGAAAAACCCGCGCCATCGGCGCATTATCCCAGCAGTTTCCTCGGCGGCTCATACTCTGACGCATGCGATAACGCCACAGCCGCTGGCGAAAGTTGCGGCTGCCATATTGGGATCCCTGGTCTGAGTGAAATAGCAGGCCTTGCGGCTTGCCACGCTGCTCGTAAGCCACGTCCAACGCCTTGATCACCAAGTCTGCATCCGGCTTTTCTGATAACGCCCAGCCCACCACTCGGCGAGCGTAAAGATCCATGACAACCGCAGGTAGTGCCATTTCCCCTGTGCCCAGATGTAGGTCATGTCGCCGCACCAGACCTGGTTGGGCGCTTCGACATCAAATTCTCGGTTCAATATATTTGGGATATCCGGCCGCTCGACTGTCGCCTTTTTATAGGCGTGTGATCCTGGCTGCTTGCTGACCAACTCCAGCTCACGCATCAGCCTGCGTACCTTAAACCGTCCAATTTGCTCACCTTCTTCTTGCATCATCAACGTGATGCTTCGACTGCCGGGAGCACTTCGGCCCTGGGTGAACAACTTGCTCACTCGGCTACGCAGCCTGATCCGCTCAACATCTGGTGTTCGCCGCCTTAGACGATGCGCGTAGTACCCCGAACGAGCGACCTCAAACGCCTCGCACAAGTAATCAACAGGCTCATGGACGCTTAGCTGATTGATCAGCGCGTACGCTCGAGATCTTCCGACATCAAGAGCGCGGTAGCCTTTTTTAATATTGATTTCTCGCGATCGAGGCGAGCAATCCGAGCTTCCAACTCCTGGATTTTTTGCTGCTCTGGTGTCAGGGCCTTTGCAGTGGCTCAAAAAACCCACCTAACCCAAGGCGGCGCGCTCGGCTACGAGGCGCAATTAATCAATGCCGTCGTGATTTCCCGCGCCCCCATCCAAGGCCGTCCCGAATATGAGTACCTTGGCGACTGGGACAAAATCCTTGGAAGGGTGACGGAGAACAAATCCGAAAAGGGAGGAAAATACTACACGGCAGCCTGGAAGAAAGATGATGAAGCAGGCTTGGGCATTATCGTCCGCTTGACCATGATCGGCGAGAGCATGCCCCGCGAGGTCAAGGTGATGATGAGCCAGGCCTATCCGCGCTTCTCAACCCAGTGGGCGACTGACCCCAAACAGCAAGTCGCCTACTTAGCGATTCGCAAATGGGCTCGTCTCCACACGCCTGATGTAATCCTCGGCGTATACACCAACGACGAGATGCCAGCAGCGAAGAAATCGACGTGACACCACGGGGCGAAGCTCAGGCATCTACCAAGCCAGCCGACGTGGCTGCGTCAGCAGTACCTCAAGGCGATCAAACTGACGCATCTGCGGACTTGTTTGAGCAGTTGAAAAAGACCGCCCAAGAGGAAGGCCTTGAGGGCTACGAGAAAGCTTGGAAGGCGTTGAAGCCAGCGCAGCGCGGCGCCATTGGCGTTACCCGCCATAGCGAGCTGAAGACCATAGCGCAGACAATTGAAGCGGAGTTCACCACCCTCAACGATGGCGCTGACCATTCCGATGACGACCAGCAAGGCGGCAACCAATGAACGCCTCTGTAGACCTTCAGCGTACCGAGCAGTGGCACCAGGACCGCAGCGGGCGACTCACCGCCAGCCGATTCAAGGATGTTATTGCATGGGGCGACCGTGACAAACACGGCAAACGGAAGCCGCTTGCGGCCCGTACCACCTACATGCGCGAGCTGGCTTTTGAGCGCCTGGCCAACCGATCGAAACATTCGGTCAGCAGCAAGTCGATGGCCTGGGGAACCGAGGTTGAGCAGTCGAGCCACGACTTCTACGAAATCCTGACTGGTAATAGCGTCATCAAGTCGGGCTTCGTAGTTCATCCAAAATACGAGTGGCTGGGCTGTTCGCCGGACGGATTGATTGGCGAGCGCGGGGGTATTGAGTCGAAATGCCCATTCAATGAGGCCGTCCACGTCCGCACCTGGCTCGAAGGCATGCCCGAGGAACATAAACCGCAGGTTCAGCGCTGCATGTTCGTCACGGGCCGGGAGTGGTGGGATTTCCTGTCATTCGATCCACGCCAGGATGAAGACTGCCGACTGTATATCGAGACCATTGAGCGCGACGTGGAGTACATCGCGATGCTTCATCAAGAGCTGGTCCAGTTCAATCTGGAGCTTGGCAGGATGGTTGATGAAGTCGCGGACAAAGCCCGGGCGCAAGCCCATCGCCTAGGAGCCTGGTCATGATCAGCAACCACCTCAGCATGATAGAGGAACTGCGACCAGCCTCGGATGAACTGGCGACCCAGGTCGCCGAGTTTGTAGCGGCTGGCGGCGAAATAGAAAAAGCCCCACCTTACAACTACAAGCCTAAGCCCATCACCTACAGCAACCAGATGCCGCCTGCGCCGAAGCCGTTTGTTCGGCGCCGGGTTGAGGTGACTCCCCTGCCCCTCGACAAAGACGACATCCGTACCCAGGCCCGCATCAAGCTGACTGAGCAGATACGCCAGTTCGGCGTCACGCACACCCAGACCGAAGTCGCAGCGGCACTTGGTGTAAGTCGACGGCTCATCTACAACCACGCCGCCCGGTACGACATAACGTTCAAGGCGCCAACCCGGGGCGGCGCACGCGACCTCGTGCACAGCACGGTCGACAAGGAGCGCGACGCGAAGTACGCCGAGCGGATTCGCGCCTTCCTTGAGCTTGGCATCATCCGGCGCCAGTGCTGCGGGAAGCTCGCCATCAGCAATAAGGCCTTCGAGCGGCTCATCGCCGCCCACGGCATCGACTACCCAAAAGCGCGCCAGGGCAGCACCTCATGCGCCGCATAGCCCGCATCCAACAACGCAAACGTCAAACCTGGCTCGCACTGCCGGCCAGCGGAATAGAAGAGGTAGGTCATGGCAGCCGAACAGAAGGAGCGCACAGCCAAGCTTGCCGAGAAGCGGCAGGAACTGGACGAGCAGGAATTGCGGCACACGGTGCCATACGGCGCCCGGAAGATGCTCGACGAGTTGATGCGCTGGCATGAAGTCGAGGAAGTCAGCGAGGCGGTGCAACTGCTGGTGCTGAATGGCAGGACCGAGGATCTGCCACCGGCACCATCGAAGGTCAAAGGGCCGTCCGACATAATCCGCCACTACTTCCGCCAGGGAATGCGTGACCGGCTGGCAGCACCACCGCCGAACTGGGCGAGATGAAGGATCGGATCACTATCTGGCGACTGATCGCACATGCCCACTCACTGGGCGCTAAAAACGCAGCACCACTCTTCGAAATAAAGCGCCACAATTATGAGATACCAAAAACCGTGGCGCGCAAATTATGGCAAGCTGGCCTTGCCGAATCGCTTCAAATTAACGCGGAAGACGAGGGAGATTAGATGTGATGCGCCTCTCCAGATTTTACTCAAAATTTTAGCAACTTTAGATGACACAAATCTTTTCACAACGATCTACGTCACATCTTTTAAAAGTCTCTTCTCAATCTCATTAGACATTGGAAGGATCAGGAGCTCAACAAACTGCCTTGAGGATTCGACATTGACAATTCCATTATTTGCAAACTCCGCCCAAGCCAAAGTAACTCCGGCAGACTCCTCCATTGCATCTTCGTCATATCCAACACGCGCCATAAGATACAAATAGCTATGTATACACCTCAGACACCGCGTTTCAAACAAATGTAACTTTTTGAATCCATCAACGAAAACGCCGCCGAAAATAGCAGCGCATTCCGTTGCAATGGGCTCAAGCTCTGCCCGTGCCTGCTCAACCTTGTCGATATGAGGCTTAAAAATAGATATCGAATATGCATCCTCCCCCATAGAAGCTATCCAACTTTCATCCTCAGTATGTATTGCAGCTATATCTGCATACTTCCACAACGCTAACAATGAAACCTTATACTTATAAATTGCTGTGGCGGCGTCCCGTGCTAACTTGTGATCAGCAGCCCCCCCCTAAGCTGACGCTTCCACGTGGAGAGCCCCTCAAGTCCGATATAAAAGGCCCCACCGACACCAAAAACGCTCGCCACAGTTCCAACAACTGAAAATACGTCTTTTGTTAATTGCCAGTTCGCATCCGATAGAGCTAAGCAAAAAGACATCCCTTCCTCCTCCAAACTTTTTAATATACCGGCGATGACAACATGCACACAGGTTGCAGGGAAAAATGTAAGAGCATGCTCGGAACTTGGCCCGACGTTCGCTATACAGTAGAGCGGTCTAAGTCATTCTCGCAAAAGCATCAATCAAAAAGGCTTAATCCTCCTGAAGCATCATGGTTGACAAAATTGGAGAATCGCACGATAAGCGATAGACTAGTGTGAATCACTGCGGCTTTGTCAGTGCTTTTCAAAAGCCCACGAAATAGTCGATTTAGACACTTAGAGCCCTACCAAAAAAACCGGCTTATGGGATTTTTCTTAGACTTACGCTTCGACTTAAAGCCCACGTCTGACTTGACATCCGCCCAGGCTCTCTCAAGCTCTTCACGCACGAGCCTTTTAAGACCATTGACGAGATTCGCGACCTTCATAAAGTCCACTCCTTTCTCATAGTCCTGTAATGCATCGATTAGTTGCTGATCAGCCTCCAATATACCCCTTGTATGTTCATCATCTCGACTAAGCAGCATTTCAAACTTCGCTGTCAGATTCAAAATCTTATCAAAGTCCTTCATAAAATCAGTAGAACCAGAGTAATTATCCTGCGTATCCATCCGCAAAATAAAAGAGTAAACCCCCTGAAAGTATTCGGCCGAACAATCCCTGAGCTCCTTAATCCACTGACTTCTAAAGCCACTTATATTCGAACGAATTTGATTCCTCTGCATCTTTGCAGAAAGCATAGCGACAATTACTGCAACTGCGACGCCTGCAATACTGGGGGAAACCGTAGCCCAATCTGTATCACTTTTAAGATATACATACACCGGCGAGTCCTTGGTACCGATGTAATCAGAGCCTGTGTTTCGTTGCAAAAAACCTTTTCCCTCGTACGTTATACTGCCTGCATCCAGCTCAAAATCCGAGAAGAGTTCCATTGCTCAATTCGCCACAAAAACAAAATAGTACATCAAATAGCCACTACTCGGCGACAGGATATCTTCGCTGATTACCAGTGAATTACCCTCAATGTCGCTAAGACCGAGGCCCGCAACAAGACGGCTGACAAGCGCAAGAACGCCAAGGCGCCGGGCGGCGTCGAGCCGATCCCTGAAGCCGAATGGCTGGAGCTGGTCGCCAAGCGTGCAGAGAAGATCATGGGGGGGCAGTACGCCGGCTCTCGCCACTCTTCGACGCGCCGCAGTACGCCGAACAGTTCGTTGAGCTGGCTCGCAAAACACTGAGATGCCGTGACATGCAGATCAGGACCAAGGCCGTGCTGGTGGATGCCAAAGGCAAGCCGATCATCAACCCCAAAACAAAGGTTCCCCGCGTGGGATTTTCGGAGTGGCCGCCAAAACGGGGGGATCAGGCAGCAGCCTAACAAAACACTCCCATTGGCATCGATTGTAATCGACATACGTCTTGGATCACTTCGATTGAAAACCGGTTATCCAGCTGAGAACATTCCAGTCGACCCTAGGAATTCTGACTGTACAAATTAACAGGATGAACCAAACAAAAGACAAAAAAAGCCCTGCATAGATAGGTATCCGACTAGCCGAAAACCGCCTCATGATTAACCAGTTCACAAATCGTCTTTTCATGCGGCCTTCTTGGATGCTGCTACGAATACCTTCGCGGTTGTAGTCCTCTTGAAACAAATGAATAAGGAGCTTCCGCGATTCGAGCTGTGAATAAAGATGACTGTCTATCTCAACGTCATTGTCGTCAATTTGCTTTTGTAGGCGCTCATGCACGGTCCAAACTTTCATCATGACTTGCTCTGACTTTTGGGTATTAAGCTCCCAGTGAACTTGCCAATATTTGGCTCCGGCAGCCATGCCCGCTTGAAGAATTGAAACGATCAGACCTGCAAAACAAATCATAAAGCTGACAATTGGAATTTGACCTGCCGATTGGCATACACCTGCCAGCAGGACCCCTTGAAAGATCATGAAGAAATTATTGCGCTGAACCAGTTGCGATATTTCGAAATTACGCAATTCAACACAAAGCTCATAAATCCCCTTCCAGCCTCGTAAGTCACTTACTGCAGCCTTTACATGCCCTTCCGCGATCTTGGTCTTTGCGGGCCCCGACAGTGATTGAAAACTAGGCCCCAGAATTTCATGTCTTTCTTCGCTCATCCCTATGCTCCGTGTCCAACCCAAAGACCTCAATTATCGCTGCATTACATAAATTCAGGTACCCCAATGGCCACAACTTACGGAAGCGTGTGCAGCGGCATTGAAGCCGCGACACAGGCCTGGCACCCGCTGGGCATGCGCGCCGCCTGGTTCGCCGAGATTGAGCCGTTCCCCTCGGCGGTCCTGGCTCACCCCTACCCCGACGTGCCGAACCACGGCGACATGACCAAGCTGGCAGCCCTGGTGCTGGCCGGCAAGATCCCGGCGCCTGACGTGCTGGTCGGCAGTACCCCGTGCCAGGCGTTCTCGGTCGCCGGTATGCGCGAAGGCCTCACCGATCCGCGTGGCGCCCTCACCATCAAATACGTGGAGCTTGCAGATGCAGTTGACTATGTTCGCGCCGGCCAGCGAAAGCCCGCCAGCGTTATCGTCTGGGAGAACGTCCCCAGCGTCCTCAGCGACAAAGGGAACGCCTTCGGATGCTTTCTTGGCGCGCTTGCTGGGGAAGACTGCGAGCTGCAGCCTCTAGGGAAGAAATGGCAGGACGCTGGTTGTGTGTATGGACCCAAAAGAACAATCGCGTGGCGGGTCCTGGACGCCCAATATTTCGGCTTGGCCCAACGTCGCCGCCGTGTGTTCGTTGTCGCAAGTGCTCGAAACGGATTCGATCCCATCGAGGTACTTTTTGAGCGCGAAGGCACTCGCAGGGATAGCCCGCCGGGACGGGAAGAGAAGTCGACACTTCATCCTACTCTCACGGCTCAGGGGGGAGGCTCTCTCGATGATAGAGAGGCATATGTACTGGAGCTCTCCGGGATTCGCAGAACAACTCCAAGAGAATGAGAATGCTGCCAAGGTTTTCCTGACAACTACACGATGATTCCTTGGCGCGGTAAGCACGCCAGCGAATGCCCAGATGGACCGCGCTACAAGGCGATCGGCAACAGTAAGGCCGTGCAGGTGGTGCGCTGGCTAGGCTTGCGAATCCTACAGCAGCTAGTTTGCAAGCCTAACACTCCGGTGGAGCATATATAGAAAACACGCCTGCTCAGTCGTGAAGCCCTGTCGGCAACTTACTTGGAGAGCGCCGCACTCTCCTTAAGCAAACGATGAACTACTCTGTGACAACTTGCACAGAGACATTGCAAATCCTCAAGACGGGTCTGATGACCAAGCGCCATTTCAGCTATCTGTACATCATGGTGATGCACCTCGATGCAGGCTTCGCCATGTTCACCACCGTAAGTTTCAACCGGATCCATACGGCAACGCTCGCAAAAAAGTCGTCGGTGCACACGTAGAAACTCTGCTTTTTTTGCGCGAGACAGTCCTGGGGCACGCTCGCGCCGCAAATGAAAGATCAGCCTAGGCTGCCCCTCTGCCCACTGACGATCTTCTGCAGGTAGAGGGATCCCGGGCTGCTCATCCGCTTCACCCTTCCGAACAATTCGAAAGCCCGCCGCCTCCAGCACGTGAAAGCATGGACTGTTAACTCCAGCAGTGAAATGCCTCGGCTGCACTGCAAAACCAAATGTTTTCGAGGAGGCAAGTCCGTAGACAGTTTTCGGAGGTAGCCTGATCTGCTCATCGGTGATCAGGTCATAATCGGTAGACGGCCCGAAGCCTGGTACTTGCTTACCGCTGAGCAATTCCTGAACAGCCTGCCAGACATACTCGGCAGTAACTGTTCTGAGCTCCTCCGCAGGGATTCGGTCGAGGCTCCGAAGATCCTTTACCACCGGGGCACCTCCCAAGGTATCAACCAAGGTAGATTTGGCGGTGCCAGAGAAAACCTGTAAACAAATCCGACGGGTAGAGTTGCCTCCACCTTCTTGGGATTTTTCGGCTCGTCCGACAGATTTCATTCGCGAAGAAATCAGCCTCAACGCAGCATTTGGCGAGGCGGCTCGATCAGCTTCATCGAAGATGGTTCTCTGCTCAACCGTTAGTCCTTGGACACGGCTGCTGTCAACCCAAACGCGAAGTAGAGGGATTGAAGCTGCAGAAAGACGTAACAAGAGAGCTTCGAGACCTTGGGCATATTCGGTATTGATGGCGCTTTTGCCTTTAGTACCGCCTCGGCTGTGGAAGATAATCGTGTCCCCATCTACCTCGTAGTGGGCATCTATTGCGGTACCGTCGTTAGCAGCGACTCGGAAAACCTGACCCATCGTATTAACTCCACTCCAGCTAAGCCCAATCTAGAAGTTCTAGCAGATCTTGCGACCCGACAATCACCGACCAACGATGCACATGGCAAGCAACGCCGTGCCCCCTCTGCCCGGTCACGAATTATCGAACCGCTCAAAGCAGCGGACTGAGTAGTCCACACCTATTGGACTGAACCGAACAAAAAAGGCACCCGCTAAGCAGGTGCCTCTCACCGGATTAAGCAGGAGTAGGGCCCCAGTAATACCCCACTTCAACGAATCACGCCAGCCGGAAAAACACAGTTTCAGCGAGATCACCGATAGCTTATCCGCTTAATCCTTACACCACAGACGACTTTTTATTCATGACACTTGCTATAGATTCTTTCATTGCTGGCAGCGTGATTTTATTAAAAACTACGCCATTAGTGCTTGGATCGAGATCATAAAAAAAAGATTCTAGATGTTTTTTGCCACCGTCATCCAAATAATCGATAAGGCACATCCCCATCCTACTGCTCTCTCCGACCTCATAATTAACATCCATTACAATTTCGCTACTGGAACTTATAGAAGAAATGGCGCCAACCCCCATATCTCCAAGAGGCGGGTCAAACCGGTAATGAACCGCATGCGCTATTGACCCAGAGTTAACAATACGAATTTTCGCCTTCGTAACACCTGAGACATCAGTATCAGTCTCTAAAACTAACAATCTCAAGTCTGCTTTATAAAGTCGATCACGCTCTTCAATCTGCAACAGACTAATCTTACGCTGCTCATCAATTTGAGCCATTGCAGCCTGCGCCATGATTGTTTGTTGCTCTACAGAATTTTTTAGTTCTGCTGCTTGTAATTGCAACGCATCAGAGCTCAGCTTTAGCTCTCGACCCTGCTGCAAATAACCTAAGATTAGCCATAAAAATGCAACTGGCCCAAACACACCAGCAGCAAGATCCCCAATTTCATTCAACTTCATGGTTATCAAATCATCAAATCTTGCACTCATGATGGTAATAGCACCACCTATGTAGAATGCTGTGAGATGCGCAGCCCACCACTCTAAACTGCGGTTGTACCACCATTTCACCTGATCAACCCAGTACGTCCGTAAGCGATTCAACGAATTCTTCCTTGCAGAATTTGATGTGTCACTTTAGCAAAAAATCAATTACAAACCAGTACACACAGTAACTCCCTCCCCCTTCAAAGTCAGCCGCTATAACGGCAAGGACGAAGTCATGCCTGAAGAAAAGATTACGTTCGTCAACAGCGCGCCTGCCAAGTGCGGCTGCAAGATGGAATTCAGCTCTGGCGGCGGTCACTACTCCGACGTGGTGTACGTCACTCCATGCCAGGATCACAGCGGCAACAAGTCGTTCGGGCCGGTCGAGGTCAAGCGCG
The DNA here is from genome assembly GCF_021606215.1 of Pseudomonas sp. PA-5-4B. Lineage (NCBI taxonomy): Bacteria > Pseudomonadati > Pseudomonadota > Gammaproteobacteria > Pseudomonadales > Pseudomonadaceae > Pseudomonas > Pseudomonas sp. PA-5-4B. The sequence continues at coordinate 27,567 of NZ_WKDB01000077.1, forward strand.
ATGCGGACGGCTGGTGGTATCACCCGAACATTCCGAGCTTTGCCGAAGGTGAAGACCCGGCGCCCTACATTGCCTGGGTCAAGGAACAGGGACTGGAACTGAAAGGCTGGCACTCTGGCGACGAGATTGAGGATCTACCTTACGAGGATGCTGCGTGCACGGCCTGGAATCCTGAATCGCCCGGCCCTGAGTGGTTCCTGATGGGGATTTTCGTTACCGAGAATGGCCCATATGTTCAATGGGCTCGTAGGGTGACGCCATGATCGCCACCCTCTGGTTCGCCTACGTCTTCATCTACAAGGCAGCGAACTGATTCGGCAAGCCTTTCGGCTCTTAGTTTCATGCCAGAGCGCGAGGAGGATTGGGCCCATACTCAACGAATACATCGGCCACACGCCTATCTTATCCGCGCCGTGAAGTGCAATGGCTGAAAGCCCGACCACAACGGCAGCGCTGTAACCAAAAACTACAGAACTTTTCATAGTGATATCTCGAATTCCATTTTCGAAAGCTGGGGGGTGAATAGCGAACCTGATACGTCTTGATCTACAAGGGGCCGAGATTATGGTTATAGAAGTCAATCAGCACTCGGTGCTCCATCAT
>NZ_WKDB01000078.1:0-27746 GCF_021606215.1 Pseudomonas sp. PA-5-4B
CACGATGGCCGAACGCAGGCTTGAATCCGTGGGTAACCCGGCAGGACGCCGGGTTAGCCGCGCTGGGCCAAGGATGGCCCATCGCGGCGGCCCACGGATTCAAGCCGGAGTGAGGGCATGCCGAGCCCCAGCGAGGCACCGAGTGGTGGGGCGAAGACCTTTTGGTTACTTTTGGGGCGTTTGCCAAAAGTGACCCGCCGTAAGGGCGGAACCATAGGTAGCCGTTACCGCAGCAACGGATATGTACTCCGTCCGATCCCCCCCCGCCAAGCCTACCTCACTGCCACAACCCAATCTTCGTCAGCTCTTGCTTGAAGTTCTCCCGTGTAATCAGCGTCACCTCGTCCATGGCCGTGTACTTGGGCGGCTCCGTCCCCTTGGTGACCCACTCATACATCATCAGCGCCGTGTTGTAGCCCTCGATATGCGGGCTAGGCAGCATCGAACCGAAAAATCCACTGTCAGCCTTTTTCAGTTCGCCAATGGCATCCGTACCATTGATGCCGATACCAATCACATTGGCCGCAGCAAAACCGGCCGTTTCCGTAGCGCGCACGCCACCGAGCACCGTGTTGTCGTTCATACCGCCGATAATCAGGTTCTTGGCACCGCTGGGCAGCTTGACCAGTGCCGAGTTGGTGGCGTCCATACTGCCCGGTACATCAAGCGTCTTGGCCGCGGTGAACAGAATGTGGTCTTTAGGAAAACCAGCATCTTCCAGGGATTTAACCGAACCGTCAGTGCGCTTTTTACCCGTGTCCAGTTCGTTAAAGGTATTGATCACCGCATAGGTGTCCTTCCAATCCCAACCGCGTTTTTTCGCCTCCGCCGCCATCGCCGCGCCCTGCTTCTGGCCCACTTCAAACGCGGCCATGCCCAGGTATGGCACGTCCTCCATGAAGTTGCCTTTGGCGTCGACAAAACGGTCATCCACCGCAATCACTTTCAGGCCGTTCGCCTTGGCCTTGGCAACGATGGCCGGGCCCAGCGACACATCCGGCGGGCAGATCACAAAGCCCTTGGCGCCGTTGGCCGCCAGGCTGTCGATGGCCGAGAGGGTTTTCTCGCCATCGGGCACGGCGATCTTGATCACGGTAAAGCCATGCTCCTTGCCGGCTTTTTCGGCAAACGCCCATTCGGTCTGGAACCACGGCTCTTCAGCCTGCTTGACCAAAAAACCAATCTTCACGGCTTCAGCGGCCTGCAACAGACCGCCCAAGCTCAGGGCCGACACCGCCACAGCGGCGCAGCACAGGGAACGCATACCTCGACGACGATTCATACGGGTGACTCCTTGTTATTGTTTTCAGGTCTTGGGTTTATCCGGCAAAGCGGTGACAGCGTGTGCCCGGCACATCGACCTCGATGGCCAGCACTGCGCCATCCAGCGGGTGATCGAGTGGGCTGGCGGCGCTGGTGATGTAGAGGGTGGTGAGGTTGGGGCCACCGAACACGCAACTGGTGGGGCGGCTCACGGGCAACTCGACAATGCGGTCGACCTCGCCGGCAGGCGTCAGGCGCAGCAAGCAACTGCCATCCCAACGGGCATTCCAGATATAGCCATCCGCGTCCATCGCCGAGCCATCCGGGCCACCACGCTCATGCGGGCCGAACCAGACCCGGGCAGGCTCGAGCTGACCCTCTGGCTTGACCGCATGCCGGTACAAAGTGCCGTCCAGGCTGTCGCCAAAATGCACGTGCGCGCCGTCATCGCTCCACACCAAGGTGTTGGGAATGCCCAGCCCTTGCAGCAGCGGCGTGACATGCGCGTTGGCATCGATCCGAAACAGGCCGCCGGAACGCCGCGTAATCGGCAGGTCTTCACCCTGCTCGCCAATGTTGTTCTGCATGGTGCCCAACCACAGGCGGCCCTGGGCATCGCAGCGCGCTTCATTGCCACGGTTACCCGGTTGCGGGTCGGCCACGCACAACAGCGTGAGGGCTTCGGTTTCCAGGTTCAGCCGGTACACGCCGCTGCTCAGCGTCACCAGTGCATCCCCGCTTTCACAGGGGATGAAGGCCGAGACGTGCTCGGGCAACTGCCAGATCTGCAACTGCCCGCCCATCAGGCGCAGCGCCTGCTTGCCGGCGATATTCACCCAATACAGCGCCTGGGTCGGCACGTCCCAGAACGGGCCTTCGCCCAGCTGCGCACGGTGCGCAGTGACTGCGGTACACGACATAAAACCTCCTGGTGTTACAGCGGGTCGCGCGATGGCGTGCCATCCACCAGCCGCTGGATACGCAACGGGTTGGCGTTTTTCAACGCGTCGGGCAGCAGGCTATCAGGGTAATTCTGCAAGCACACCGGGCGCAGGAAACGGTCGATGGCCAGGGTGCCGACCGAGGTGCCACGGGCATCGGATGTGGCCGGGTACGGCCCGCCGTGAACCATCGAATCACACACTTCCACGCCGGTCGGGTAGCCGTTGAGCAGGATGCGCCCGACTTTCTGTTCCAGCAGCGGCGTCAGTTCAGTGAAGTGCTGCAGGTCGGCCGGTTCAGCAATGAGCGTCGCAGTGAGCTGGCCGTGTAGACCGTGCAAGGCGGCGCTGAGCTGGGCCTGATCGGCGACCTCGACAAACACCGTGGCAGGGCCGAACACCTCTTCCTGCAACACCTCATCACCGTCGATCAGCAAGCGCGCGTCGGCCTTGAACAGCTGCGGCTGCGCCTGACTGCCCACTTGAGCGCTGCCCGCCAGGTGTTGGATGCCAGGGTGCGCCAAGAGTTTTTCCAAGCCTTTGCCATAACTGCCGAGGGTGCCAGTATTGAGCATGGTTTGCGCCGGCTGTTCACCGATCAGTTGCGCCACCTGTTGGGTAAACGCGGTGAACTGTGGCGAGGCAATACCGATCACCAGGCCAGGGTTGGTGCAGAACTGGCCACAGCCTTGCACCACCGAGGCAGTGAGGTCGCGGGCGATGGTCGCGGCCCTGGCGTGCAAGGCCTGGGGCAGCACAATCACCGGGTTGATGCTCGACATCTCGGCAAATACCGGGATCGGCTGCGGGCGTGCCGCCGCCATATCACACAAGGCACGGCCGCCCTTGAGCGAGCCGGTAAAACCCACGGCCTGGATCGACGGGTGCTTGACCAGCGCCTCACCGACGCCGCCACCGAAGATCATGTTGAACACCCCCGCCGGCATCTCGGTGGCCTCGGCCGCCCGAATGATTGCATCGGCCACCCGCTCAGCCGTCGCCATATGCCCACTGTGCGCCTTGAACACCACCGGGCAGCCGGCCGCCAGCGCGGCAGCGGTGTCGCCGCCGGCGGTGGAAAATGCCAGGGGAAAGTTGCTCGCACCAAACACCGCCACCGGGCCGAGGCCGATGCGGTATTGGCGCAGGTCCGGGCGCGGCAGGGGTTGGCGGTCGGGCAAGGCTCTGTCGATACGCGCGCCGTAAAAATCACCACGACGCAATACCGTAGCGAACAGGCGCATCTGGCCGCTGGTGCGCCCGCGCTCGCCTTTGATGCGCGCAGCAGGTAATGCCGTTTCGCGGCACACCAACTCGATAAAATCATCCCCCAGCGCGTCCAGCTCATCGGCCACCGTCTCCAGGAACTGCGCCCGCCGCGATGCACTTAATGCCCGGTACGCGGGATAGGCGGCAGCGGCGGCCTTGGCGGCGGCATCCACCTCGGCGGGCGTGGCCTGATAGAAATCCTGAGGCAAGGCCTCGCCGGTGCTGGCGTCGACGCTTTTCAGGGTGATGCTGCCCTGGGCGCTGCGCTGGCCGCCGATGTAGTTGTGGCCGAGAAACGGATTCATGCTGATCTCCTTAAAGGCTGATGACAGTGCCAGGTGCGAACGCCGCCTCGGCGCTGCCGACCCGATTGACCAGCGGCGCGCCGAACTCGGCCTGGCTGATCTCGAACACATCCCCCGGCTGGGTACGTATACCGTCGGCGAATGACAAGGTGGCGGTGCCGAAGAAATGAATATGCACGTCGCCCGGGGTCAGGAACTGGCTGTATTTGAAATGGTGGTACTCGAGGTTTTCCAGGCTGTGGCACATGTTCGCCTCGCCACTGAGAAATTCGCTTTCCCATATCACTTGACCGTCTCGGCGGATGCGGCTGGTGCCGGCCAGATGCTCGGGCAACTCACCCACACGCAACTCCGGACCATAGCTGCAACTGCGCAACTTGGAATGGGCCAGGTACAGGTAATTCTTGCGCTCCATGACGTGGTCGGAGAACTCGTTGCCCACCGCAAAACCCAGGCGGTAGGGTTTGCTGTCACGGCCGATCACGTACAACCCGCCGATTTCCGGCTCTTCACCGGCGTCTTCAGCAAAGGGTGGCACCGGGAATGCCTGGCCTGGGCGCACGACAATATTGCCATCGCCCTTATAGAACCATTCCGGTTGCACGCCGGCCTGGCCGGCCGGCGGTTTGCCGCCTTCCACGCCCCATTTGAAGATACGCATGGTGTCGGTCAAGGCACTGTCGTCACCGGCCTGATGCATTTTATCGCGGGCCGAGGCGCTGCCCAGATGCGTGAGGCCAGTGCCGCTGATCAGCATGTGCGCGGGGTCGGGATGGTCGAGCGGCGGCAGGACTTTGAGGTCCGCCAACAGCGCGGCGTAGTCGTAACTGTCGCCCAGCCCGAGGCTGTCGACCTGTTGCGCCAGGCCCACACCGGCATCGATGGCGGCCAGCGCCAACTCACGCACGCTGCGCGCGGTGTGCACTTCGCGCAGTGTGTTGCCTTGCACCACGCCGACACGACGCTCACCGTTACGCAATTCGAACTGAACTAAACGCATCAAACTTCTCCAGGATTAAGTACGTGTGGCGCCTCGGGCGCTGGCGGCAAACTGGTCGGCAGGCAGCACATGCTTGCGCTCCAGCACGCGGTACACCACAGCGGTCAAGACCAGCCCGAACACCATTACCCCGGCCAAGAAATACAGGCCCGAAGCCAGGTTGCCGGTGTATTCCTTGAGCGCGCCGATCACGAACGGGCCGATATAGCCGCCCAGGTTGCCCACCGAGTTAATCAACGCGATGCCCGCCGCCGCACTGGCGCCGGCAAAGAACCGCCCCGGCAAGGTCCAGAACACCGCCGTGCAGGAAAACAAGGCGAATGCCGCCAGGCACAGCGCCGCCATTTGCAGCACCGGCACGCTCAGCCAGGCACTGCAAAACAAGCCGATGGCGCCGAGCACATAGAGCACGGCAAGGTGGCCATAACGATCGTTCAAACGGTCGGAACTGCGCGGGATGATCAGCAGCCCGATGATGCCGAAAATGTAGGGTACCGCCGAGATAAAGCCGGTCACCAAGTCAGTGCCGCCGAACTGTTTGATCAGGGTCGGCAACCACAGGCCCAAGCCATAGATGCTCAAGGTCACCGGCAGATAGAACAGCGCCAGCAACAACACGCGCTTGTCCTTGAGGGCATGCAGCGGGTTGCCGTGGCGGGTCTGGCCGAAGGCTTGCAGGTCCTTGGCCAACTCAGCGGTCAGCCAGGCTTTTTCGTCTTCGCTCATCCAGTTGACCTGCTTGGGGCCGTCCGGCAGAAAGCGCAACACCGGCCAGGTCAGCAGCAACGCCGGCGTGCCGATCACGATAAACAGCCATTGCCAGCCGTGCAGACCAAGGATGCCGTCCATGCCCAGCAGGCCGCCGGACACGGGCCCGGTGATCATCATGGCAATCGGCTGGGAGAGGATAAACAGCCCCAGGATCTTGCCGCGATGGCGCACCGGGAACCACTGGGTGATGTAGTACAGCACGCCCGGAAAGAACCCGGCTTCGGCCGCGCCGAGCAAAAAGCGCATCACATAAAAACTGTGCGGCCCCTGCACAAAGGCCATACCAATGGTGATGGCGCCCCAGGTGAGCATGATCCGTGCAAACCAGCGCCGCGCGCCAAAACGGTCGAGCATCAGGTTGCTGGGGATCTCAAACAGGAAGTAGCCAATAAAGAACAACCCCGCCCCCAGGCCATAGGCGGCATCGCCGATGCCGACGTCGGCGCCCATGTGCAGCTTGGCAAACCCCACCGCCGAGCGGTCCACGTAGGCGATCAGGTACAGCAGGATCAGGAAGGGAATCAGTTTCAGCGTGATACGCCGAACAAGCCGCAGTTCCTGGCTCATGGGGTCGATCTCCGATTGTTGTTTTTATAGAAGCTCGGGGGCTGCCTCTCGCGAAAATCCGCCAGGGTCAAACCTCAATTAAGCTGGACTATATAGTATGACTATTTGCAAAACAACACTTCCAAATCTGCGTTTTTGCGCTTATGTTTAAGCGCATATAGAACATATAGTCATACAATAAGAGAGTCGATCATGCCTGATAAAAAGCCCGCCCTACGCTCCGCCCAGTGGTTTGGCACCGCCGACAAGAACGGTTTCATGTACCGCAGCTGGATGAAGAACCAGGGCATTGCCGACCATCAGTTCCATGGCAAACCGATCATTGGCATTTGCAACACCTGGTCGGAACTGACCCCGTGCAACGCGCATTTCCGCCAGATCGCCGAGCACGTCAAACGCGGTGTGATCGAGGCCGGTGGTTTCCCGGTGGAATTCCCGGTGTTCTCCAATGGCGAATCCAACCTGCGCCCCACCGCCATGCTCACCCGCAACCTGGCGAGCATGGATGTAGAGGAAGCCATTCGCGGCAACCCCATCGACGGCGTGGTGCTGCTCACCGGCTGCGACAAAACCACCCCGGCGCTGCTGATGGGCGCGGCCAGTTGTGACGTGCCGGCCATCGTGGTCACCGGCGGGCCGATGCTCAACGGCAAGCACAAGGGCCAGGACATCGGCTCGGGTACGGTGGTGTGGCAACTGAGCGAGCAGGTCAAGGCCGGCACCATCACCCTTGACGATTTCCTTGCGGCCGAAGGCGGCATGTCGCGCTCGGCGGGCACCTGCAACACCATGGGCACTGCGTCGACCATGGCCTGCATGGCCGAAGCACTCGGCACTTCCCTGCCCCACAACGCGGCGATTCCGGCGGTGGATGCGCGGCGCTATGTGCTGGCGCATATGTCTGGCATGCGCGCGGTCGAGATGGTGCGTGAGGATTTGAAACTGTCGAAGATCCTCACCAAGGAAGCATTTGAAAACGCGATCCGGGTGAATGCGGCCATCGGCGGTTCGACCAACGCGGTGATCCACCTCAAAGCTATCGCCGGGCGCATTGGCGTCGAGCTCGACCTCGACGATTGGACCCGCATGGGCCGTGGCATGCCGACCATCGTCGACCTGCAGCCGTCAGGCCGTTTCCTGATGGAAGAGTTCTACTACGCCGGCGGCCTGCCGGCCGTGCTGCGTCGCCTGGGCGAAGCCAACCTGATCCCGCATCCGAATGCCTTGACGGTCAATGGCAAGTCGTTGGGCGAGAACACCCAGGACTCGCCGATCTACGGCCAGGATGAGGTGATCCGCACCCTCGATAACCCGATCCGCGCCGATGGCGGTATTTGCGTATTGCGCGGCAACCTGGCGCCGCTGGGCGCCGTGCTCAAGCCTTCCGCCGCCAGCCCCGAGTTGATGCAGCACCGTGGCCGCGCGGTGGTGTTCGAGAACTTCGACATGTACAAGGCACGCATCAATGACCCGGCACTGGACGTGGATGCCAACTCGATTCTGGTCATGAAAAACTGTGGCCCCAAGGGTTACCCCGGCATGGCCGAAGTCGGCAACATGGGCCTGCCCGCCAAGCTGCTGGCCCAGGGCGTGACTGACATGGTGCGCATTTCCGATGCACGCATGAGCGGCACCGCCTACGGCACGGTGGTGCTGCACGTGGCACCGGAAGCTGCCGCCGGTGGGCCGCTGGCCACGGTGCAGGAAGGTGACTGGATCGAGCTCGACTGCGCCAACGGCCGGTTGCACCTGGATATCCCCGACGCCGAACTGGCGGCGCGCATGGCTGACCTTGCGCCAGCGCAAAACCTGATCGTCGGCGGCTACCGCCAGCTGTATATCGATCACGTGCTGCAGGCCGATCAAGGCTGCGACTTCGACTTCCTGGTGGGCTGCCGTGGCGCTGAAGTCCCCCGGCATTCCCACTAATTGGGATGCTATGATGCCGCGAACCTAAGCCAGAGCCTCCCCGTCGTTATGGATCACCAGCCGCCCAAGCCGCGCAAGAGCCAGCATGCCCAGATCGTTCAGGACTTGGGCATGCACATCGTTTCCGGTCGCTTCAAGCCCGAAGAACGCCTGCCCATGGAAGCCACGCTGTGCGAGGAATACCAGGTCAGCCGCTCGGTGTTGCGTGAGGCGACCCGCGTGCTCAGCGCCAAGGGCCTGGTGTACTCCAAACCACGGGTGGGCGCGGTGGTGCGTCCACGGGTGAAATGGCATTTGCTTGACCCGGACGTGCTGTCCTGGCTGATGCAGTCCACGCCCCACAGCGAATTCTTCAACACCCTGGCCGGCGTGCGGCGCATCCTCGAACCGGAAATCGCCGCCATGGCCGCGACCACGGCCACCGCCGAAGACATCGCCACCATCGAAACCGCCTACCGGGGCATGGAAACCGCCAAGACCCACGATGACCTGCTGCAGGCCGACCTGGACTTCCACCGAGCCATCGCCGACGCGACCCGCAACGACTTGCTCGCCTACATGTGCAACATGCTGTCGTTGCCGCTGCGCGAGTCGATCAACATCACCAACCGCCGTCCTGACATCCAGGGCCTGAGCCTGCCCCGCCACAAAGCGATCCTCACCGCCATCCAGAACCGTGACGCCCTCGGCGCCCGGCACGCCTCGCTGGTGCAACTGGATGACACGCGGGTGGCGCTGGACACGGTGATGAACGTGCTCACGCCGCTGTAAATTGATCGTCTACGCTCAGGGAGTCAGTTCGAGGAACCGGCCATGTGCGGACGACTTTCGCAGTACCGCGGTATTCATGACTTTGTGGCGGCGCTGAGCATGCCCAATGCGCTGGCCAATAGCGTGGGCGACCAGCCGCTTGAGCGCTACAACGTGGCGCCGACCACCCCCGTGGCGTTACTGCACCTGGACAATGATCTTTTGCACGCTGACCCGGTGCGTTGGGGCTGGCGCCCGCACTGGAGCAAAGAACGCCTGCTGGCGATCAACGCGCGTGTCGAGAAGGTCGCGCACGGCGCGTTCTTTCGCGCGATCTGGCCGCATCGCGCAATTGCGCCGGTGGACAACTGGTTTGAATGGGTGGATGAAGGCGGCGCGAAAAAACAGCCCTACCTGATTCGTCGCCGCGACGGCGCGCCGGTATTCTGTGCCGCCATAGGCCAACTGCCCGACGCCGATGAGGGCGCGCACGCGCACGATGGCTTCGTGATCATCACCGCCGACAGCGCCGGTGGCATGCTCGACATCCATGACCGCAGGCCCGTGGTGTTCACTCCGGAACTGGCCCGTGAGTGGCTGGACCCGGCCACCTCCCGAAGTCGCGCCGAGCAGATGGTGCTGTTGCAGGGCGACCCGGCAGACGTGTTCGAATGGTTCAAGGTCGACAGTGCCGTGGGCAACACACGCAACCATGGGCCAGCGTTGATCCAGCCGCGCTGAGCACTCATTGGGCGACTGCACACCCGTGCGGATTAATCGGCCTGCCCTCCACATAGGCCCGGTCCTTGCCATTTTGCTTGGCGCCATACAGGTTGCGGTCAGCGTCCTTAAGCACTGCCGACATCTGGTCCCCCGCCGAAAACCGCGCCATTCCCGCGCTGCACGTGTAATTGTGCGGCGCCGCCACACTGTGCCGGATAGCCTGCAACAAATCCCGTGCGAACTCGCAGGCGACAGCCGGGTCGTCGCCCAACAGCAGCACGCCGAATTCTTCGCCGCCGATCCTGCCGAAACTGTGGCTGCCTTTGGCGGTTTTCAGGCAGGTGGCCATGGCGCAAAGAATGCTGTCGCCCACATCGTGGCCATACCGGTCATTTTTGAGTTTGAAACTGTCGATATCCAACATCATGAAATAGCCGCTGTGGCCGCTGGCGATCAACGCTTCAAAGCCCTGCATGAAGGCGCGCCGGTTGAGAATGGAGGTCAGGTAATCCGTCTCTGCCAGCTCGCGAAACTCACTTTCTACCAGCAACACCGAGCGCAGGTTCTTCAAATAGGAAAAACTCAGGATAAAACCGATGGCCACCGACGCGACGCAAAAAATATACAGATAGACCTGGGCATCGCCGTAAATGTCCGCCTGGATGCACGGCCATAAAATCAACCAGACCAACGTGGCGCAGACCAGATAATCCTGCACACTGATAAACAGGATGGCGCTGCTGATCACCAGGATAACCGCCAGCGGCAAGCCAAACAGGCGCAACTCTCCATGCGCGCTGATGACATAGGCAAACCCCACGGACAGTAGCACGACATACACAACCCCGAGCGCACGCCACAGGTAAAAGTGGGGGGTCATATGGTGCAGTCGACACACCGCCATCAGGCACAGGCTGATCGCCACCAGATATATATCCAGCTGCATGTCCGGATGAATCAACAACACCCCGAGCCAGGCAATAATCCCGATTAACTCGGCCTGGGTGACCGCTGGCGACAGTAACCGGCGCATCCGTGGCCTTAACTTCAAATTAGCAGGCATCCCTTTCCCCTCTTTCAACCGCGTGCAGGCCAACCGCAAATGAAAACGCCATAAACCGTCTTACCAGGCAAACAAAAGCCGGCAGCACTTCCAGCTGTTTTTTCGCATGCACTTTGAAATAGCCCTTCTCGACACCCTCCCGGACCATTCTAATAATATGGGTTTTTGATACCGACAGCTGCTGGGCGAGCGCAAGATAAGATGACGATTTGAAGGTCATGCGCTCGTTTTCCGGTGAAAAGGCATCGTTATATATCGCCAGCATCAACAAATGGCCTGCATCTTTCTTCACCAGCCAAAAACAGTCGGGCAGCAACACATCAACGGTCATTTCGTCGGCCAGGATCTGAGCGAAGCCTTTGAAATAAAGGGCTAGAAAACTGCGGTCGTCCATCTCGCGCATTGTGCGAAAACGCTCCTTCTCAGGGCACATCAGCGCCAGTGAGTCGGTAATGGACGTCAGCATCAGCCGCACTTCCCGGCAGGCTTCATCCGAGGGCGCATACACCCTGAACCGGCTGTCCTCCGGGTGTGCGTCGACCACCATGAACCCCAGCGCCCGAAACAGCAGGAAGATCGACTCCAGGCTGTTTCTTGAGCAATACCCCCGCGCCACACAAAAGGCTTTCACCTCGCAAAGCAAGGCTGTCGGTTTGGAAAAGTACTCGCTGAACAGTGCAAATGAGACCATCAAACGGCTGTATTTCATTGCACTTTTGTAGAAAAACGGGCGTTTCGAGTAAGGGCCAAGAAGCACCTGATAATGTGCCCGAATACAAGATTCAAAGTCCTCATGACGTTCAAGTGCTTGTGCAGTATTACCGATATCCAACTTTAACGAACTGACACGCATGAAAGAACCCTGATCAACCAACTTCATCCCACTGATCTAGACTACAAAGTTCACGTAGTCAGGTCCCAAAACAAATCACGTCGTAAAACGGCCCCTGATGGCGCTTTGCCTTTGGGGTCAATGTACAGTGATTGCCGCGTGGCACAGCATCATTACCAAAGTTGTTCCAACTGCACTTCCTGGGCTATTTGCTAACGCGCAAGCGGTGAACTTGCTTGAAATAGCAGTGCAAAGATTGCGTGTGAAGCAGAGCCAATAAATGGCGCCAGAAATATGACCGCGAACCTTTCACCGCCCCCGGGCGTCCGAGCTAGGGTATTTATTGCCCATTGCTCGCCGTGAGGTCCTCGCTTGAAAGCCGCCATCATCAAAAAGTACCGCCTGATTATCAAAACCATGGGCTATGTGGGTTGGGCCTTGTTCTGGCTGTTGTTGTGGGATGTGGCTGTCACGGTCGATTTCATGTTGTTCCTGACCACCAAGATCAACTTGCCGCTGATGCCGCTGACCCTGCTGGGGTCGGCGCTGGTGGTGTTGATCAGCTTTCGTAACAGCAGCGCCTATAACCGCTGGTGGGAAGCACGCACGTTGTGGGGCGCGATGGTGAATAACTCGCGCAGTTTCGCCCGCCAGGTGCTGACACTGCTGGATGACCCCGAGGGCGAGGTAAACCCGGTCAAGGCCACCCTGTTGCGCCGCCATGTGGCCTATGTGAATTGCCTGGCGGCGCACCTCAAGGGCCGCCCGTGCCCGGATGAAGTACGTGCGTTTATCCCCGCCGAAGAGTTTGCGCGCAATGGCGCCACCAACAACTTTGCCAATGACATCCTCACCGGATCAGCGACGTTATTGGCCCGCGAATACAAGGCCGGGCACATGGACAGTATTCGCCTGGCGCGACTGGAGTCGACCCTGGTAGACCTGTCCAACGCCCAGGGCGGCATGGAACGTATCGCCAATACGCCGCTGCCCTACCCTTACGTATATTTCCCTCGGCTGTTTATCTCGCTGTTTTGCCTGATCGTACCAGTGGGCCTGGTGGAGTCCCTGGGCTGGTTCACCCCGCTGGCGTCAACGGTAGTGGGGTTTATGCTGCTGGCGATCGAACGCATCGGCACCGACCTGCAAAGCCCGTTTCATTCCAGCGAACATCAGATCCAGATGGAAACCATCTGCGAAACCATCGAGAAGAACCTGCAGTCGATGCAGCGGGATGCGCTGGCTTAAGCCCAGGGTGCTTTTAATTCAAGAACCTATCATTTTTACCAGTGCCCCTGACGCGCGGTTTTGACTAGCCTTTAGCGCATCTATCCAAGGAGGCACACAGCATGCAGGTTCGCGAAGGTTATGCCGATTTCCGTGGCTACCGGACATGGTTCCGGGTCACTGGCGATTTGAGTTCCGGGCGCTTGCCCTTGATCGTCGCGCACGGCGGCCCCGGCTGCACCCATGACTACGTCGACAGTTTCAAGGACCTGGCCGACACAGGGCGCGCGGTGGTGCACTACGACCAGTTGGGCAATGGCCGCTCCACTCACCTGCGCGACGCATCTGCTGACTTCTGGAACGTGGCGTTGTTCCTGGCGGAACTGGACAACCTGATCGAGCATTTGGACATCAGCGACTACGCGCTGCTGGGCCAGTCCTGGGGCGGCATGCTTGGGGCTGAACACGCGGTACGCCAACCCGCCGGCTTAAAGGCATTGATCATCGCCAATTCGCCCGCCTCCATGGACCTGTGGTGCGCCGCCGCGAATGAGCTGCGCCAGGCATTGCCCACCGAAGTGCAGGCCACCCTGCTGCGCCATGAGGCGGCAGGCACCACTGACAGCGCCGAGTACCGCGCAGCCTCGGATGTGTATTACGCCCGCCACGTCTGCCGCCTCCAGCCGGAGCCCGCCGAAGTGCTGCGCACCAATGCCGCCATCGAAGACGACCCGACCGTTTATCACACCATGAACGGCCCCACTGAATTCCACGTGATCGGCAGCCTGCGCCACTGGAGCATCATCGAGCGACTGCCACGCATCCAGGTGCCGACGTTGTTGATCTCCGGGCGCTTTGATGAAGCCACACCCGCCACGGTACAGCCGTTTGCCGATGGCATCCGCGACGTGCGCTGGCAGATTTTTGAGCAGTCGAGCCATATGCCGCATGTCGAAGAACGTGAGGCGTGCATGGCGTGTGTGGGGGCGTTTCTGGCGCACGTGGAGCAATAGCCAAATAGCCAAATTGAGCTTTGTGGCTGACGCTCTACACTAAAGCCAATGTGGAATGGGGCTGGTGTGGGAGCTGGCTTGCCTGCGATGACATCAACTGGGTGTACCTGATGTACCGAGGTGTCTGCATCGCAGGCAAGCCAGCTCCCACAGTTGGTTTTTGTCGCTGGGGACATCTGTGTTCGCATCGGCGCCCTGCGAACCGGGGTTTTGCTGTTGTACCCACATTTGTAAAAGACTATTACGCAGCACAATGTACTAACTGGTTACTTATATTGCTAAAATCGCGTCTTTGCCCTCTCACCTTCGAGTCCTGTCGACATGAAAAGAGCATCGCGCGCCGCTGGCGCCTCTAGATTTCTCCTGCTGGGCCTGGGCGTGGTTATCGCCCTGCTCGGCGTAGCGCTGGCTGTGGGCGGCGCCAAGCTGGTCAGCCTGGGCGGTTCCTGGTACTTCCTGGTCGGTGGCGTGGCCATGGCCGTTTCCGGCATGTTGATCGCGCGGCGCAAGCCGGCGGGCGCCTGGCTGTTCGCCGCGTTCCTGGTTGGCACCGCCGTGTGGGCGATTGCGGACGTGGGCCTGGTGTACTGGCCGCTGTTCTCGCGGCTGTTCATGTTTGCCGTGATCGGCCTGGTGGTGGCGCTGGTGTATCCGCTGCTGGCCGGCCGACCGGCGCGTGGCGCCTATGGCGTTGCCGCCGTGCTGGCCGTCGGCGTGGCGGTGGCGGCGAGCAATATGTTCGTTGCACACCCAAGCGTTGCGCCCACCGGCAAAGGCCCTGGCGTCACGCCAGTGGCCGCCGCCGATGCGCAGAAGGACTGGGCGCATTACGGCAACACCGAAGGCGGCAGCCGTTTTGCGGCGCTGGACCAGATCAACCGCGACACGGTCAATAAGCTCAAAGTGGCGTGGACCTACCACACCGGCGACGTGGCGATCAGCGACGGCAACGGTGCCGAAGACCAACTGACGCCCCTGCAGATCGGCAACAAGGTATTCATCTGCACCCCGCACAACAACCTGATCGCCCTGGATGCCGACACCGGCAAAGAGCTGTGGAAGAACGAAGTCAACGCCAAATCGGCGGTCTGGCAGCGTTGCCGTGGCATGGCGTATTTCGATGCCACTGCGCCGATTGCCCAGCCAACCCAGCCAAACAGCTCGCCGATCATTGCTGCCAGCGTACCGGCCGGGGCGCAATGCCAACGCCGCTTGCTGACCAACACCATTGATGCGCGCCTGATCGCGGTGGATGCCGACACCGGCAAGTTCTGCGAAGACTTCGGCACCCACGGCCAGGTGGACCTCAAAGCCGGCCTGGGCAATGTGCCCGACAGCTACTACCAGCTCTCCTCTGCGCCCTTGATCGCCGGCACCACCGTAGTGGTCGGCGGCCGCGTGGCAGATAACGTGCAAACCGATATGCCCGGCGGTGTGATCCGCGGCTTCGACGTGATCAGCGGCCAGATGCGCTGGGCCTTCGACCCGGGCAACCCCGAAGACAAGCAGGCCCCGGCAGCCGGCAGCACTTATGTACGCAGCACGCCGAACAGCTGGGCACCGATGTCTTATGACCCGCTGATGAACACAGTCTTCCTGCCGATGGGCAGCTCGTCCACCGACATCTACGGCGTTGAACGTACCCAACTGAACCACAAATACGGCGCTTCGGTGCTGGCGCTGGACGCCTCTACCGGTGCAGAAAAGTGGGTGTACCAGACCGTCCACAATGACCTGTGGGACTTCGACCTGCCGATGCAGCCGAGCCTGATCGACTTCACCCCACCGGGCAGCGACAAGGCCGTGCCAGCGGTGGTGATCGGCACCAAGGCCGGGCAGATCTATGTGCTCGACCGCGCCACCGGCAAGCCGCTGACCGACGTGAAGGAAGTACCGGTCAAGGCCGCCAACATCCCCAACGAGCCTTACTCGCTGACCCAGCCTAAATCGGTGGGCATGCCGCAGATCGGCGCGCAGACGCTGACCGAATCGGACATGTGGGGCGCCACGCCGTTCGACCAATTGCTGTGCCGTATCGACTTCAAGGGCATGCGCTACGAAGGGTTGTACACCGCGCCGGGCACGGATAAATCGCTGAGTTTCCCGGGTTCTTTGGGCGGCATGAACTGGGGCAGTATTTCCACCGACCCGGTGCACGGCTTTATCTTCGTCAATGACATGCGCCTGGGCCTGTGGATCCAGATGGTGCCGTCGCAGAACAAGGCCCAGGCCGCGTCCGGTGGTGAAGCGCTGAACACCGGCATGGGCGCCGTGCCGCTCAAGGGCACGCCGTATGCGGTGAACAAAAACCGCTTCCTGTCCGTGGCTGGCATCCCGTGCCAGGCACCGCCGTTCGGCACCCTGACGGCCATCGACATGAAGACTCAGCAGATCGCCTGGCAAGTGCCGGTGGGCACTGTTGAGGACACCGGCCCGTTGGGCATCCGCATGCACCTGCCGATCAAGGTCGGCCTGCCGACGCTGGGCGGCACCTTGTCGACTCAGGGCGGGCTGATCTTTATCGCCGGCACCCAGGACTTCTACCTGCGCGCCTTCAACAGCGGCAACGGTGATGAAGTCTGGAAAGCCCGCCTGCCAGTGGGCAGCCAGGGCGGCCCGATGACCTATGTGTCGCCAAAAACCGGTAAGCAATACATCGTCATCACCGCCGGCGGTGCTCGCCAGTCCACTGACCGTGGCGACTACGTAATCGCCTACGCCCTGCCGTAACGCCCCTCTGTTCGCGCGGTGCTCTCCTGCACCGCGCGCGCCTTTCTATACATGCCGTTTGGAAGACCCCGCATGACCCTCACTTCTCCTATGCCCTTCGGCCGCCTGGCGCTGGGCCTGGCTTTGGCTGCCGCCCTGCCCGTTCAAGCCGACGACACTACCCTGACCGGCGACTGGGGCGGCCTGCGCCGTGAACTCGACGAGCAAGGCATCCGCTTCACCGGCGACTACAGCGGCGAGACCGCCTACAACGCCGACGGCGGCCAACACCGCTCGGCGCGCTACTCGCAAAACATCAAGCTCGGTGTGCAGTTCGACCTCGGCAAGCTCTACGGCTTCACCAACGGCGACCGCATTCAGCTGACCATCAACGACCGGCGCGGCAACAGCGCCTCCGAAGACCTGGTAGGCAACCGCCTGCCGATCCAGGAAAACTATGGCGGCCTCTACACCCGCCTTACCGAGCTGAGCTACGAGCGCACGCTGTTCACGCCCGCGCTGAACATCAAGCTCGGTTACATGGCGATGGGCAACGACCTCGGCGGCCTCGACAGCGGCATCCTGTGCAACTTCATGAACGCCGGTTTCTGCGGGCACCCGCTGAACATGTCCGGCGGCAGCGGCTGGACCAACTACCCGAATGCACGCCTGGGTGCGCGGGTGAAATACGACTTTTCGCCAAACTGGCAGCTGCGTGTGGCGGCATTCAATGTCGACCCCGACAGCAACGGCAACTCCAGCCGCGCCTGGCGCCTGGACCCCAAACACACCACCGGCACCGTGGTGCCGATCGAGCTGGTGTACAAACACGCGGGCACGCTGCCGGGTGAGTACAAGCTGGGTTATTACTACGACAGCTCCGATGTGAAGCGCATCGGCAGCAACAAAGACGTGAACGGTCGCGGCGGTCACTACCTGCTGATCGACCAGGCCGTCTGGGCCTCCAGCACATCCGCAGGCCGTGTGCTGCACGCTTTCGGCCAATACTCGGCCGCCAGCGAAGCCGCCTCGCCGTTCAGCAAGTGGTATGGCGCGGGCGTGGTGCTGTACAAGCCGTTTGAAGGCCGCCCACGCGACACAATCGCCTTGGGTTATGGCCGTGCGGTACCCAACCCACGCAGCCGTGACGTGCAGGAGTTGGCGGCGTTCAATGCGGGGACGGACTACCCTAACCTGAACAATGCCGAGCAATTGATCGAACTCAGTTATGGCTACCAGGCCACGCCGTGGCTGACGCTGCGCCCGGATGTGCAATACATCATCGAGCCTGGGGCGTTTTCCGGTGAGAGCATCGATAACGCGCTGGTACTGGGGTTGCAGGTCAAAGCCGTATTCTAAAAGCATGAAATGAGGATCGTTCCCACGCTCCGCGTCCCGCCACCTGCGCCTGTGTGACGCGGAGCGTCACGGGATTCATTCCCACGTGGAACGTGGGAACGATCTCACTTCAAGGAACACTTGCGCCATGCTGGTACTCGCGCGGCGTACAGCCAAACTCTCGCCGAAACACTGTATGCAGGTACTGCGCCGATTTGAAGCCGCAACCCTGGGCAATGTCGGCGATCGCCAGGGCGTGGTTTTCCAGGCCCTTGGCCGCCGCCGCAAGTTTGAAGCGCAGAATCTCGTCATGCACGCTGCACCCACGCACCTTGCGAAAGTGCGACTCCAGGGATGAACGCGACACCCCCACATACGCCGCCACCTGCGCGGTCTTGATGCCCTGGCAGGCGTATTGGCGAATAAACAGCAACGCCTGCATCACATACGGGTTGCCCAACGGTTGATGCAGGCTGGAGGCCTGCACATTGATTGCATCCGGCGGCACCAAAATCTGCGTGCCCGCGCAGGGTTTGCCGTGCAGCATCTGGTGCAGCAACGCGGCGGCCGTGCGGCCCATGGTTTCGGTACCCTGGATGACCGAGCTGAGCGGCACGCGCGTGAGGGTGCGGGTCAGCGGGTCATTGTCGATGCCGATCAACGCGACCTGTTCCGGCACGGCGATGCCGGCGGTGAGGCAGGCTTGCAGCAATTGCCGGGCGCGGGCGTCGGTGACGGCGATGATGCCGATGGGCTTGGGCAAGGCTTGCAGCCAGGCGATCTGCTGCTCCACCGCGCTGTCCCACAGCGGCGCACTGGTGCCCAGCCCACGGTAAACCTCAACCTGCAAACCATCGCGTTGCATCAGGCGGCGAAAGGCTTTCTCGCGCTCCTGCGCCCAGCGGTTGGCCTGGGCTTCGGGCAAGCTGAAGCAGGCAAAGCGGGTCAGCCCCGCCTCAATCAAATGTTCGTACGCCAACTTGATCAGTGCATGGTTATCGGTGGCCACATAGGGAATGCCCTTGGGGTAGGCGCGTGCATCCTGATAGGAGCCGCCCACTGCCACCACCGGCAAATGAATATCGGCCAGCGCCTCGCCGATCAGCGGGTCATCGAAGTCGGCAATGATGCCGTCGCCCTGCCAGCGCTCGATGCCTCTTAAGCGGCACAAAAAATCTTCCTCCAGGAACAAGTCCCAGGACACACGCGTGCTGCTCAGGTAATTGCCGATGCCGGTAATGATGCCGCGATCGTAGATTTTGCTGCCGTTGAACAACAGGGCAATGCGGTGCACGGGCGGTAGGGTTTTCATTGTTTTTATCCTGGGGCCGGTCGCTACAGACTAGCCCTGGCTGGTCAAAATCGCACTACGTCTTGGTGATTTTCATAATCGGCAGTCCCGATGCCGTTGCTAGTATCGGGGCACCACCAAGAACAATAAGGAAAACACCATGCCGTACTTCCCAGGTGTCGAGAAGGTTCGCTTCGAAGGCCCCAGCAGCGACGCCCCTCTCGCCTTTCGCCATTACAATGCCAACAAACTGATCCTCGGCAAGCCCATGCGTGAACACCTGCGCATGGCCGCCTGCTACTGGCACACCTTCGTGTGGCCGGGGGCGGACATGTTCGGCATGGGCACCTTCAAGCGCCCGTGGCAGCGCAGCGGCGAGCCGATGGACGTGGCCATCGGCAAGGCTGAAGCGGCGTTCGAGTTTTTCTCCAAGCTGGGCATTGATTACTACAGCTTTCACGACACCGATGTGGCACCCGAAGGCAGCTCGCTCAAGGAATACCGCAACCACTTCGCGCAGATGGTCGACCACCTGGAGCGCCACCAGGAACAGACCGGCATCCAGTTGCTGTGGGGCACCGCCAACTGTTTCAGCAACCCGCGTTTTGCCGCTGGCGCCGCCAGCAACCCGGACCCGGAGGTATTCGCCTACGCGGCCGCTCAAGTGTTCAGCGCGATGAACGCCACCCAACGCCTCAAGGGTGCCAACTACGTGCTGTGGGGCGGTCGCGAAGGTTATGAAACCCTGCTCAACACCGACCTCAAGCGCGAGCGCGAACAGCTCGGGCGTTTTATGCGCATGGTGGTCGAGCACAAGTACAAGATCGGCTTTAAGGGTGACCTGCTGATCGAACCCAAGCCCCAGGAGCCGACCAAGCACCAGTACGATTACGACAGCGCCACGGTGTTCGGCTTCCTGCATGAGTTCGGCCTGG
The DNA here is from genome assembly GCF_021606215.1 of Pseudomonas sp. PA-5-4B. Classification (NCBI taxonomy): domain Bacteria; kingdom Pseudomonadati; phylum Pseudomonadota; class Gammaproteobacteria; order Pseudomonadales; family Pseudomonadaceae; genus Pseudomonas; species Pseudomonas sp. PA-5-4B. The sequence continues at coordinate 19,927 of NZ_WKDB01000078.1, forward strand.
AACACGAGATCAAAGTGAATATCGAGGCCAACCACGCCACCCTGGCCGGGCACAGTTTTCACCATGAAATTGCCACCGCCGTGTCTCTGGGGATTTTCGGCAGTATCGACGCCAACCGCGGCGACCCGCAGAACGGCTGGGACACCGACCAGTTCCCCAACAGTGTCGAGGAGATGACCCTGGCCACCTATGAAATCCTCAAGGCCGGGGGCTTCAAGAACGGCGGCTACAATTTTGATTCCAAGGTGCGCCGCCAGAGCCTGGATGAGGTTGACCTGTTCCACGGGCATGTCGCCGCCATGGATGTGCTGGCCCTGTCTCTGGAGCGTGCGGCGGCCATGGTGCAAAACGACCGATTGCAGCAGTTCAAGGACCAGCGTTATGCCGGGTGGCAGCAGCCCTTGGGCCAGGCGGTGCTGGCCGGTGAGTTCAGCCTGGCATCGTTGGCCGAGCACGCGTTTGCCCATGAGCTGAACCCGCAGGCTGTGAGCGGCCGTCAGGAGATGCTCGAAGGCGTGGTCAACCGGTTTATCTACACCTGACCGCCTGCTCGCCACAGGTACGGTACATTCATCAAATCAGTGTCTTTCCAACAACAATAAAAGGACGCACCACCATGAAAGCATTCAAACGTACCCTGCTCGCCACTGCCCTGGCCCTGCTCGCCCTGCCGGTGATGGCCGACTCGGCCCACCCGAAAATCGGCTTTTCCATCGACGACCTGCGCCTGGAGCGCTGGTCCCGCGACCGCGATTACTTTGTCGCCGCGGCCGAAAAGCTCGACGCCAAGGTGTTTGTGCAGTCGGCCGATGCCAACGAGCAGAAGCAAATCTCGCAGATCGAAAACCTCATCTCTCGCGGCGTTGACGTGATCGTCATCGTGCCGTTCAACGCCACCGTGCTGACCAACGCCGTCGCCGAAGCCAAGAAGGCCGGGATCAAGGTGGTGTCCTATGACCGCCTGATTCTCAACGCCGATATTGACGCCTATATCTCCTTCGATAACGAAAAAGTCGGCGAGATGCAGGCCAACGGCGTGCTGCAAGCGGCGCCCAAGGGCAATTACTTTTTGCTCGGCGGCGCGCCCACCGACAACAACGCCAAAGTGCTGCGCGAAGGCCAGATGAAGGTGCTGCAACCGGCCATCGACAAGGGCGATATCAAGATTGTCGGCCAGCAATGGGTCAAGGAATGGAACCCCACCGAGGCCCTGAGCATCGTCGAAAACGCCCTGACCCGAAACGACAATAAGATCGATGCCATTGTGGCCTCCAACGACGCCACCGCCGGCGGCGCGATCCAGGCCCTGGCCGCGCAGAAACTGGCAGGCAAGGTGCCGATTTCCGGCCAGGACGCCGACCTCGCCGCCGTCAAGCGCGTGATCGACGGCACCCAGACGATGACCGTGTACAAGCCTCTCAAGCTGATCGCCACCGAAGCCGCGAAGCTCTCGGTACAGCTTGCGCGTAATGAAAAACCTACCTATAGCTCGCAATACGATAATGGCAGCAAAAAAGTCGACACCATCCTGCTCACGCCAACCCCGCTGACCAAGGCCAATATCGACCTGTTGGAGAAGGATGGTTTCTATACCAAAGAGCAGATTGCCGGGCAGTGACCGCCATGGCCGACTACTTGCTGCAAATGAACGGCATCGTCAAAACGTTTGGCGGTGTCAACGCTCTGAACGGCATCGATATCAAGGTACGGCCGGGGGAATGCGTCGGCCTGTGCGGTGAAAACGGTGCCGGCAAATCCACCTTGATGAAGGTGCTGTCGGCGGTCTACCCGTATGGCACCTGGGAAGGGGAAATACTCTGGGACGGGCAGCCGCTTAAAGCCCATTCCATCAGCGAAACCGAGGCCGCCGGCATCGTTATCATTCATCAGGAGTTGACCCTGGTGCCGGACTTGTCGGTGGCCGAAAACATCTTCATGGGCCACGAATTGACCCTGCCCGGCGGACGCATGAACTACCCGGCCATGCTGCAGCGCGCCGAAGCGCTGATGCGCGAACTCAAGGTGCCGGACATGAATGTGGCGCTGCCGGTGTCGCAGTATGGCGGCGGTTACCAGCAACTGGTGGAAATCGCCAAGGCGCTGAACAAGCAGGCGCGACTGTTGATTCTTGACGAGCCCTCCTCGGCACTGACCCGTTCGGAAATCGAGGTGCTGCTCGACATTATCCGAGGCCTCAAGGCCAAGGGCGTGGCCTGCGTGTACATCTCTCACAAGCTCGATGAAGTGGCGGCGGTGTGCGACACCATCGCAGTGATTCGCGATGGCAAGCACATCGCGACCACGGCCATGGCCGACATGGATATCGCGCAGATCATCACGCAGATGGTCGGCCGCGAGATGAGCAACCTTTACCCCACCGAGCCCCATGCAGTCGGTGAGGTGATTTTCGAGGCGCGCAACGTCACCTGCTATGACGTCGACAACCCCAAGCGCAAACGCGTGGACGATGTTTCTTTCGTGCTCAAGCGCGGGGAAATTCTCGGCATTGCCGGGCTGGTCGGTGCCGGGCGCACGGAACTGGTGTCGGCCTTGTTCGGCGCCTACCCAGGCCGCTACAGCGCCGAGGTGTGGCTGGACGGCCAACTGATCGACACGCGCACGCCGCTCAAATCGATCCGCGCCGGGCTGTGCATGGTGCCCGAAGACCGCAAGCGCCAAGGCATCATTCCCGACTTCGGCGTGGGCCAGAACATCACCCTGGCGGTGCTCGACCGCTACGCGCATATGACCCGCATCGACGCCGAGGCCGAGCTTGGCAGCATCGACCAGCAAATCGCGCGCCTGCACCTCAAGACCGCCAGCCCGTTTTTGCCGATCACCAGCCTGTCCGGTGGCAACCAGCAAAAGGCCGTGCTGGCGAAAATGCTCATGGCCAAGCCACGGGTGTTGATCCTCGACGAGCCCACACGCGGCGTGGATGTGGGCGCCAAGTATGAGATCTACAAACTGATGGGCGCGCTGGCCGCCGAGGGTGTATCGATCATCATGGTCTCCTCGGAACTGGCCGAAGTGCTGGGGGTTTCCAACCGCGTGCTAGTGATTGGCGACGGCCAGTTGCGTGGAGACTTCATCAACCAGGGGCTCACCCAGGAACAGGTGCTCGCCGCTGCGCTCAGCCAACACAATAAGAATGGGAAAACCGCGTAGATGAACCAGGTCAAACACCTTTTTACCCGCTACAAAATGCTCGCCCTGGTGATCGCAGTGGCGATCATCTGGGTGTTTTTCAGTTGGCAGACCGAAGGCGGCTTTCTCACGCCGCGCAACCTGTCCAACCTGCTGCGGCAGATGTCGATCACCGGGATCCTGGCGTGCGGCATGGTGCTGGTGATCATCAGCGGCGAGATCGATTTGTCGGTGGGTTCACTGCTGGGGTTATTGGGCGGGCTGGCGGCGATTCTGGACGTGGTCTACCACATTCCGCTGCTCGCCAACCTGAGCCTGGTGGCGCTGTGCGGTTTGATGATCGGCCTGGCCAACGGCTACATGACCGCCTACCTGCGCATCCCCTCGTTCATTGTCGGCCTGGGCGGCATGTTGGCGTTTCGCGGGATTTTGCTGGGGATTACCGGCGGCACCACCATTGCGCCGGTGTCGCCGTCGCTGGTGTATGTGGGCCAGGGGTATTTGCCGCATGCCGTCGGTGTGGGGCTGGGCGTGTTGCTGTTTGCCTTGACCCTGTTCCTGACCTGGAAGCAACGGCGCAACCGCGCACTGCATGGCCTGGCGGCGCATTCGTTGGTGCGTGACCTGTTGCGCGTGGCTGTGATCGGCGCAGTGCTGGCCGGCTTCGTCACCACCCTCAACAGTTACGACGGCATCCCCGTGCCGGTGCTGCTGTTGCTGGTGCTGCTCGGCGTGTTCAGCTACGTCACCAGCCAGACCGTGTTCGGCCGTCGCGTTTACGCGGTGGGCAGCAATATGGAAGCCACACGCCTGTCGGGCATCAACGTGCAGGCGGTAAAACTGTGGATCTTCGGCATCATGGGCGTGATGTGCGCCCTCGCCGGCCTCGTCAACACCGCGCGCCTGGCTGCGGGTTCGCCGTCGGCGGGCAATATGGGCGAACTGGATGCGATTGCCGCGTGTTTTATCGGCGGCACCTCCATGCGCGGCGGCTCGGGCACGGTGTATGGCGCGTTGCTCGGCGCGCTGGTGATTACCAGCCTGGATAACGGCATGTCGATGCTGGACGTGGACAGCTACTGGCAGATGATTGTGAAGGGCAGCATTCTGGTGCTGGCGGTGTGGGTGGATGTGAGTACGCGGACGGGGCGGCGCTGACAGGGTCGCGCCAATGTGGGAGCTGGCTTGCCAGCTCCCACCATTGACCTGCAGTGTATTTAAGTTATTTCGACACCGGCATCGCAAACTCCGCGCCCTGCTCAATGCTCTCCGACCAGCGCTGCATGATCGACTTCTGCTTGGTGTAAAAACGCACACCTTCCGTGCCGTAGGCATGCATGTCGCCAAACAGACTCTTCTTCCAGCCACCAAAGCCGTGCCAGGCCATCGGCACCGGAATCGGCACGTTGATGCCGACCATGCCCACTTCGATGCGCCGGGCGAATTCGCGGGCGATGTTGCCGTCGCGGGTGAAGCAGCTGACGCCGTTGCCGAACTCGTGGTCGTTGACCAGCTTGATCGCCTCGGCAAAGTCATTCACGCGCACGCAGGCCAGCACCGGGCCGAAGATTTCTTCGCGGTAGATGCTCATGTCTTGGGTCACGTGGTCGAACAAGGTCGCGCCGAGCCAGAAGCCGTTTTCCAAGCCTGCCTCGGTTGGCACGTAATCACGCCCGTCGAGCAGCAATTGCGCGCCGGCTTGCACGCCTTGTTCGATGTAGCCACTGATACGCTCCAGCGCAGCACGCGACACGATCGGGCCCATTTCAGCCTTCAAATCGCGGCCGTCGGTGATGCGCAATTGCTTGGCACGCTCGGTCAAGGAAGCGATGACTTTGTCACCCACATCGCCTACCAACACGGCGACGGAAATCGCCATGCAGCGCTCGCCGGCACTGCCGTAGGCGGCGCCCATCAGCGCATCCACGGTTTTTTCGATGTCGGCGTCGGGCATCACCACCATGTGGTTTTTCGCGCCGCCCAGGCCTTGTACGCGCTTGCCGTTGCGCGCGCCGGTTTCGTAGATGTATTGGGCAATCGGCGTGGAGCCGACGAAGCTCACGGCCTTGACGTCCGGGTGTTCGAGCAGGGCATCCACCGATTCTTTATCGCCCTGCACCACGTTGAACACGCCTTTGGGCAGGCCGGCTTCACGCAGCAGTTCGGCCATGAACAGCGAGGCGCTCGGGTCGGTCGGGCTTGGCTTGAGGATAAAGGTGTTGCCGGCCGCAATGGCGATCGGGTACATCCACATCGGTACCATCACCGGGAAGTTGAACGGCGTGACGCCGGCAACCACGCCCAGCGGCTGGCGCATCGTCCAGTTGTCCATACCACGGGAAACCTGGTCGGAATGCTCGCCCTTGAGCAGGTTGGGAATGCCGCAGGCGAATTCCAGAATATCGATGCCACGGTCAACTTCACCCTGGGCATCGGTGAAGACTTTGCCGTGCTCGGCGACGATGATGCGCGCCAGGTCGTCCTTGCGTTCACGCAGCAAGTGCAGGTACTCGAACAAGACGCGAGCGCGGCGGATCGGCGGCGTGTCGGCCCAACTGGCAAACGCGGCCTGGGCAGCGGCGACGGCTTCACCGACGGTCTGGCGGCTGGCCAGGGCGACGCGGCCGGTGATTTCGCCGGTGGCTGGGTTGTAGACGTCCTGATAGCGATCATCGCGGCTCACGCGTTGGTCGTTGATGTAGTGCTCGATCGTACTGGTCATGGCAGGTGATCCCAGGTGGGTAGCGTTGAGGCACACGATAGGCTTTCAGTTTGTTCCAAACCAGAGCAGAATCCTGAACTTATTGTCCTTGTGAGCGAACAATAGCATCATGGAAAAATCCGAGATCGAAGGGCTGTGGACCCATATTCACTGGTTGTCGGTGCTCGAAGAGCAAGGCACCTACACCGCCGCCGCAGCGCGTCTGGGGGTGAGCAAGTCGGCGGTCAGCCAGCGCATCTCGGACCTGGAAAAGGCCACCGGCACCCGCCTGGTCACCCGCACCACGCGCAGTGTGCGGCTTACCGATGCGGGGCTGTCGTTGACCCGCGAAGTGCGCAGCGCCTACGAACATATCGCCCGCAGTTTCTCGTCGGTGCGCGACTCGGCCGGAGAGATTCGCGGGCTGGTGCGCCTCACCGCGCCGGTGGCGTTTGCCCGGCAGCAGTTGGTGCCGCATCTGTCGGAATTCCTGCAGCAATACCCGCAAGTGCGTATTCAACTGGACGTGTCGGATGCCCTGAGTTCACTGACAGCCGAAGGTTACGACCTGGCGGTGCGCCACGGTTTCCAGGTGCCAGAAACCCACGTGGCCTGGAAGTTGTGCGACACCGGCTCGGTGCTGGTCGCCACCCAGGACTACCTGCAGCGCCACGGCGAACCCCGCGAGCCCAACGACCTCAGCGCCCACAACTGCCTCTACTACCCACGCGGCGCCGACCAGCCGGCCTGGACATTCGAGCGCGGCGGCAAAAAAGTCGAACGCGTCACCGTGCCCATCGCCGGCAGTTTTTCCACCAACAACAGCGAAGCCCTGCGCGACTCGGCGCTCAACCACCTGGGCATCGCCCTGCTCCCGGACTTCAGCGCCCAGGCGGCGCTGGCCAGCGGCACGTTGGTGCAAGTGCTCAAGGGCTGGACGCTCAAGGGCGCGTTTGCCGATGAGATTTACTTGATCCGCCCGTATTCGCCCCATGTGCCGAAGTCGGTGAGTGCGTTGGTGGGGTACCTGAAGGAGAAACTGTCGGGTGGGTTTCGGTTTGTGGGATGAGGCAGCGCCAGCGAGGTGCGCCCTTAGAGGCAATGGTTTGAACGCGGTCAAGAAAATGTGGGAGCTGGCTTGCCTGCGATAGCGGTGTATCAGACAGAAAATTAGGTGCAGATATACCGCTATCGCAGGCAAGCCAGCTCCCACATTGGATCGTGTGGCTGCTGCTCCGTGTGGCTGATCAGTCAGTGGCCTTTCGACATGGTTTGTAAAGGGCCAGCAAGGCGCGTCCCTTTTAATTGCAGGACGTTTCCTAGACAATCCCTGCCGCCTTGTGCCTGTTGGAATCGATGGCTAGTCTGCGATCCGTCACTGCTCATCAGTGATCGGGTTTAGTCGCCCGGTTTCAGAACAGGCGCATCGTCCTCCGAAGTTTATGGTGGCTGTGCGCAGGGCGCCTTCGGGCGCGCCGGGTTCCTGTTCTGACCGGTCGACTAACCTGCGTACAGCCGCCACCCTCGTTTAGTCGCGAAGCGTGTCGGCTCCTTGACCAGACAGGTACTAAACGATGAAGAAAATTGTTCCCGACCCACCCCGCAATTGCGCCAAAGACCGCGCCGCCTTCAACCGCGCCCTCGACCATTACCTGCCCACCCCCGGCGTTCACAGCGTGATCGAAGACCTGAGCTTTGAAGACGCCCTGCTCTACACCGCCAGCCTGCTCGACAGCGCTTCGGCCACCACGCTCAATTGCAGTGAAATGCTCGCCAGCCCCGAACGGGCGAAGATTCTGGCGGTGTGGCATTTGCTTGAGCTGGCCCGCACCACGGTGGATCGCTCTATCGAGTGCCTGAAACCCGCAAAAGCAATGGCTTAAACACGGTCAAAAATGTGGGAGCTGGCTTGTCGGGTCGCCGCATCGCTGCGATGGCGGTATATCTGTACCTGATTTTCTAACTTATACAC
>NZ_WKDB01000079.1:0-27225 GCF_021606215.1 Pseudomonas sp. PA-5-4B
CGATAGCATCACCTCGGTGTACCTGATACACCGAGGTGTCTGTATCGCAGGCAAGCCAGCTCCCACATAAAGCTCGCTCCCACATTTTTTTGTGCCTGGTATTACCTGGGTGCCGGGACTAAATCCCAGGCATAAAAAAACCCCGCTTTTAAGGGCGGGGTTTTTTCGACTAAGTCAGTACAAGTTAGATAACTTGAACTTCTTCAGCTTGCATGCCTTTCTGACCGCGGGTAGCGATGAAAGAAACCTGTTGGCCTTCTTTCAGGCTTTTGAAGCCGTCGGATTGGATAGCTTTGAAGTGAACGAACAGGTCGTCACCGGATTGTGGAGTGATGAAGCCGAAGCCTTTTTCATCGTTGAACCACTTAACGGTACCAGTTTGGCGATTAGACATGGTGTATCTCCTTGGACAAAGTTAACTGCGACTCAGGAAAAGCCCTGGCCGAGACTGAGTGCAAAGAGCAGGAAAAATTCTTGGAGATGGTTGGATCGAAATTCAACATATCGTGTAGAGATTCTCAGTGACACAAGCAGCACAGTGGCGCCACCTTAACCCTTTTTCCGGGACGTGCCAATGGTATTTCCGAAGGTTTCTCTATTTTCGTGACTGGCGGTGGTATTTACAGTCACCTGGCACTGTAATGTGGGGCCCGGCCCCGCTGGCTGCCGCTTATAGACGGCTGCACATTCATCAACAAATGCCCTGCGCCCTTTGAACCCCAGGGCCAGCCCCGGTAAGATGCCCAACAGAATTTTTCCACCTCGCTATTCAGGACACCCGCCATGAGCATCAAATCGGACAAGTGGATTCGCCGCATGGCGCAAGAACACGGCATGATCGAACCTTTCGTTGAACGCCAGATCCGTGGCGAAGGCGCGGCTCCCGTGATTTCCTACGGTGTTTCCAGCTACGGCTACGACGTACGCTGTGCCGATGAATTCAAGGTGTTCACCAACATCAACTCGGCGATCGTCGATCCGAAAAACTTCGACGAAAAGAGCTTCGTCGACGTTAAAAGCGACGTGTGCATCATTCCGCCAAACTCCTTTGCCCTGGCGCGCACCGTGGAGTTCTTCCGTATTCCACGTGACGTGTTGACCATCTGCCTGGGTAAAAGCACCTACGCGCGCTGCGGCATCATCGTTAACGTGACGCCGCTTGAGCCGGAGTGGGAAGGCCACGTGACCCTGGAGTTCTCCAACACCACCACCTTGCCGGCAAAGATCTACGCCAACGAAGGCGTGGCGCAGATGCTGTTCCTGCAGTCCGACGAAGCCTGTGAAGTGTCTTATAAAGACCGCGCCGGCAAGTATCAGGGCCAGCGTGGCGTTACTCTCCCACGCGCTTGATCGAAAGGTCTTACACGCAAAGGGAATTAGTCTGCGTGAAGTGACTCTATTGGGTGTACTGCCTCGGTGCGTGCAAAACGCGCCGAGCCACGCTTGAGGAGTACTTTATGAAGATCGACCCGCGAATCAGCGCCGAACTCGCCCGGCTTGAACCCAACCAGATTGGTGTTCTGGCCTGGTCCCTGATGGCCGACCCAGCGTATGCGGGTGGCATCCCTGGCCAACCTGACGAAGATTGGCCGCAGCAGCCCACCGAGCCCGGTGAGCCAGTCCTTCCCGATGAGCCGCCTCCCGCGCCTGTCGCCTGACTTATCAAAAGACATGGCTGGCGCTTCAGCACACCGGCCATACGTCTTGATCGCCGATCACAAACACTCGCCGATCGTCGCTTTTCTCTACGGAGTAACCGCCGGTAAAAGCTCCGAATGCCGGCAGCAAGCTGATCTTCGAGCCGATCTGGAAGCACGGCAAACGCAAACTCTGCCGACCTTTGCCGCGCAACCGGTACACAGGATGCACATGCCCGGCCAGCACATGCTGGCTGGGATGGGCATCCGGCTCATGCTGCAATGCAAATGGCCCCATCAATAGCGGCTCGGCCACCACTTCAATCCTCAAGTCGGCAGGCGGGTCGCCAGCGCGTTTATCGTGATTGCCGCGAATCAAGGTCAGGTTCAGTGCGTGATTGCGCTCGCGCCAGGTTCTCAAGGCGCTCAGGGTGCCGCTGGCGTGCGAACCCGGGCCGTGCAGGAAGTCACCGAGAAAGATCACCTGCGCGCACGGTAGGGCCGATAACAGGCGGTCCAGGCGCTGCAGGTTGTCGGTAGTGGTGCCCTGCGGCACCGGTTGCCCGAGGCTGCGATACGCCGAGGCCTTGCCAAAATGCGCATCGGCGATCAGCAGGCACTGGCGGGCGGGCCAGTAAATCGCCTTTTCCGCCAGCAGCCACAACTCCTCACCCTCAAGCGTCAGCGAATAATGCATCAACGTTTCCCGGTATCCGCGACTTTTTCCAGGTCCTTGACCATGCGTGCAATACGCTCGGACAGCTTCTCCGAACTCATGCTCTCGCGCATTCGCTCAACCAGCAGTGGAAAAGCCAGCGGCGTCGGCCGTTCGATCATGTGCAGGTCGAGTTTCAGCGCCGACAAATGACGCAATGTCTCTTCCAACCGACGAATATCCAACTCATCACGCAGGACTTCTTCTCCGGCCTGGGTCAGCAAAAGGTTCTCTGGGTCGTATTGTTTGAACACCTCAAAGAACAAGCCGCTGGAAGCCTGCACCTGCCGTGTGCTTTTCGGCGCGCCAGGGTAACCGGCAAACACCAGCCCGGCGATGCGGGCGATTTCGCGAAAGCGGCGCAGCGCCAGCTCACCGGCATTCAAGCTGGCCGCCACGTCCAACAGTAAGTTCGTTGGGCTTAGCAACGCTTGATTCAACACAACCGGCCAGTCCACCGGCGTAGCGCTCAATAGTTCCAGCCCGTAATCATTCACCGCAATCGAAAAGGTCACCGGCTGGCCTTGGCTGACCCTCCACGCCAGCAGGCTCGCCAGCCCCAGATGCACCTGGCGACCGGCGAACGGGTAGAGAAACAGGTGCCAGCCTTCCCGCGACTTCAGGGCTTCCGCCAGCAAGTACGCACGTGTCGGCAGGCCAGACCAGCGCAACTGGGTTTGTAACAGGGGTTGCACCGCCCGCATCTCCGGGCCATCGAAGTGCCCGTGGGCGGCTGCATCAAAGCGCTCGACCACCGCCTGCGCCAATTCATTGGATAGCGGCATGCGCCCGCCATTCCAGCGCGGCACGGCAGCCTTTTTCGCGGTGCTGCGCCGTACATACGCGGTCATGTTTTCCACGCGCACCAACTCCAGCAAACGCCCTGCAAACAAAAAACCGTCGCCAGGCTTGAGCCGGGCGATAAAACCTTCCTCGACACTGCCCAGATTCTTGCCGCCGCCGCCCTTGCTCCAGAATTTCAACTGGATACTCGCATCGCTGACGATAGTGCCCACGCTCATGCGATGACGCCGCGCCAGGCGTGCATCCGGCACGCGCCACACGCCATGCTCGTCGGGTTCCACTCGGCGGTAATCCGGATAGGCCGTCAACGACAGGCCGCCATGGCGCACAAACCCCAGCGCCCAGGCCCAGTCGGCGTCAGTCAGGTCACGATAAGCCCAGGCATCACGCACCTCCGCCAACAGCGCATCCGGGGTAAAACCACCGCCCAGGGCCATGCTCACCAAGTGTTGTACGAGCACATCCAATGGCTTGTAGGGCGATTCGCGAGCTTCGATGCGCCGCTGCGCTATCGCGTCCTGGGCGGCGGCGGCTTCCACCAGTTCCAGGCTATGGGTTGGCACCAACGTCACCCGTGATGGCTTGCCTGGCGCATGACCAGAGCGCCCGGCGCGCTGCATCAGGCGTGCCACGCCTTTGGCCGAGCCGATTTGCAGCACGCGCTCCACTGGCAGGAAATCCACACCCAGGTCCAGGCTCGAGGTACACACCACGGCCTTGAGCTGGCCGTCTTTCAGGGCCCGCTCCACCCAGTCGCGTGTTTCACGCGACAGCGAGCCATGGTGCAGGGCAATCACGCCCGCCCAGTCCGGACGCGCCTCCAGCAACGCCTGGTACCAGATCTCCGACTGTGCCCGCGTATTGGTAAACACCAGGCAACTGCTGCTGGCGTCCACTTCGGCCACCACTTGCGGGAGCATCTTCAAGCCGATATGGCCAGCCCAGGGAAATCGCTCGGTGGTCGGCGGTAACAAGGTGTCGACCTTCAGTTCTTTAGCCGTCTGCCCCTGCACATTGATCCCACCGCCTTGTGGGACAAGAACCTCAAGGGCGTGAGACTGATTGCCCAAGGTCGCGGAAATCCCCCACACCATCAAATCCGGATGCCAACGCCGCAAGCGCGCCAACGCCAGTTGCAGTTGCACGCCACGCTTGTTGCCAATCAGTTCGTGCCACTCATCCACGATCACCATGCGCAGGTGCGCCAGGCTGGTCTCACTGTCGGCACGCGCGAGCATCAATGTCAGGCTTTCCGGCGTGGTCACCAGCGCGGTGGGCTGACGCCGGGTTTGGCGCGCGCGTTCGCTGCTGCTGGTGTCGCCGGTACGCAGGCCGACACTCCATGGAATCTCCAGTGCCGCCAGTGGCGCCTCCAGGGCGCGCGCCGTGTCGGCGGCCAAGGCTCGCATGGGCGTGATCCACAACACCGTCAGTGGCTCAGCGGGCGCTTTGCGTTTACCGGTGGCGGGCGGGCGAGTGACGGCAAAGCGGTTGAGGGCGGCAAACCACAGCGCATAGGTTTTACCCGCGCCGGTGCTGGCGTGCAGCAGGCCTGATTGGCCGTCTTTAACCGCCGCCCACACGGCTTTTTGAAAGGCGAACGGCTTCCAGCCCTTGGTGGCAAACCATGTTTTGGCGAAATCGAGGGGTTTTGCCATTCGGCAGCTGACGCTCTGGAGGCTCTATGTCAGAGACCCTCCAGGCGTCGCAAAGGTTTACTTCAAGTTACCGCTCAGAAATTGCTGCAGGCGCTCGCTCTTCGGGTTGCCCAACACATCTTCGGGCGTGCCTTGCTCTTCCACCAGGCCCTTGTGCAGGAACAGCACCTGGTTCGACACCTTGCGCGCAAAGCTCATCTCGTGGGTGACCATGATCATGGTGCGGCCTTCCTCGGCCAGGCCCTGGATCACTTTCAACACTTCGCCGACCAGTTCGGGGTCGAGGGCCGAGGTGGGTTCGTCAAACAGCATCACCTCCGGCTCCATGGCCAGGGCGCGGGCGATGGCCACCCGTTGCTGTTGGCCACCAGAAAGGAACGCCGGGTATTGATCGGCCACGCGTGCCGGCAGCCCGACCTTATCCAGGTAGCGACGGGCACGGTCTTCGGCGTCCTTCTTGCTGCAACCCAGTACCCGGCGCGGTGCCATGGTGATGTTTTCCAGCACGCTCATATGGCTCCACAGGTTGAAGTGCTGGAACACCATCGCCAGCCGCGTACGCAGGCGTTGCAATTCGGCGTCGTTGGCCACGCGCATGCCATGGCGATCGCTGACCATGCGGATCTGCTGACCATCTAGGGTCATGGCGCCGTCGTTGGGCGTTTCCAGAAAGTTGATGCAGCGCAAAAAGGTGCTTTTGCCCGAGCCGCTGGCGCCGATCAGGCTGATCACATCACCGGTGTTGGCCTTGAGCGAGACACCTTTGAGCACTTCATTGTCGCCATAGCTTTTATGCAGGCCTTCAACGGTCAATTTGTACATGGGGCGTGCATCCTCAAGGCGAAAGTAGGTAGCCGCTGCGGTAGGCTTGCGTGCCTGCAACATGGCTGATCACCATGCCGGCAGTGGCCATGCGCCGCAGCGAACGGGCGTAAAGCAGGCCGGCATGTTTGCAGTGCACAGGCGTTACGCGGTCAGTAATGGGGTCGATGATTTCGGCGATCAGTTGCCCGGCTTCCAGGTATTCACCGGGCAGGGCGCTGAACACCAGCAAGCCGCCGACCGGCGTGGCCACCGGTTCCACGCCCGCCAGCGGCGTGGCCGGGTAGGGCAGCTCGGGCAGTGACGCCGCGTCACCTTTAATGGCACCGAAGTGAGTCAGATAATCGATGATCGCCTGGCAATCCAGCGCCGCCAGGCCGTGGTTGACGTCGCCCTGGCCGCGCAGTTCGACGGTCACCGAAAAACTGCCCATCGGGATCGGGAAGCGCTCGCCGAAGCGTTGCTGTAACTGCCACCACACCAGCGTGAAGCACTCGTCGAACGACTGCCCGCCGGAGTCGGTCGCCAGCAAGTTGGCTTCCGAGCCGATATAGCGCGCCAGCGGCTCCACCTGCGGCCATGCCTCGGGCGTGGTGTACAGGTGCGCCACGGCTTCAAAGTCGCAATGCAGGTCCAACACCATGTCGGCATCGCATGCCAGGCGTTGCAACACCAGGCGTTGGGATTGCAGCTGGGTAGCAGGCGTTTGCGCCGCAAGGGCCAGGCTCAGGGCGTCGCGAATAAGCTCGACGTTGTGCGTGGGGTCGTCGCCCAGCAGGCCTTCGACCTGATTGCCGACCTCCTCACTGAGGTCGACAAACAGGCGATTGAAATTTTGCCCGCTTTCCAGCTCGTAGCGGCCCAACGGAATGTCCATCAACACCTGCTCAAGTCCCACCGGATTGGCGATGGGCACCAGCACGATCTCACTGCGCAGGCGCCCAGCCGCCGCCAGCTCCGCCAGGCGCAGCTTCAGGTGCCAGGCCACCAGCATGCCCGGCAGCTCATCGGCATGCAGTGATGACTGGATATAGATCTTGCCTTCAGCCTGTTCCGGGCCGAAGTGGAAACTGTGAACCTGCCGCGCCGTGCCCGGCACCGGCGCGATCAGTTCATGCACCTGATGACGCATGACGACTCCTTAGTGGCTCGGCCCGAGAAAGGCCAGCCAGCGACGTTCCGCCAGACGAAACAGCCCGACCAGCGCGAAGGTCACGGTCAGGTAGATCAGCGCGGCGATGCCGAATGATTGAAAGGTCATGTAGGTGGCCGAGTTGGCATCCCGCGCCACCTTGAGAATGTCCGGCACCGTCGCGGTAAACGCCACCGTGGTCGAGTGCAGCATCAGGATCACTTCGTTGCTGTAGTAGGGCAGCGAGCGGCGTAGGGCCGAGGGCATGATCACATAGGCATACAGCTTCCAACCGCTCAGGCCGTAAGCCTTGGCCGCTTCGACTTCGCCATGAGCCATGCTGCGGATCGCGCCGGCGAAAATTTCCGTGGTGTATGCGCAGGTGTTGAGGGCGAAGGCCAGAATGGTGCAGTTCATCGCGTCGCGAAAGAACGCATCCAGCACCGGTTGCGCGCGCACGGCGGCGATGCTGTAGATGCCGGTGTAGCAAATCAACAGTTGGATATACAGCGGCGTGCCACGAAACAGGTAGGTGTAGAACTGCACCGGCCAGCGTATGGAGCGTTTGCGCGAAACGCGGGCGATGGACAGCGGAATCGAGACCAGAAAGCCGATCACCAGCGCCGCGCTGAGCAGCCACATGGTCATCGCCAGCCCGGTGATGTGCTGACCGTCGCTATAAAGGAAAGGCCGCCAGTATTGCTGGATAAGTTCGATCATCGCACGGCCTCCCGGGACCCAGCGGAGTAGCGGCGCTCAAGCCAGCGCAGGACGACGTTGGATGCACTGGTGATCAGCAGGTAGATCAGCGCCGCGATGACCAGAAAATAGAACAGCTGATAAGTACTCTTGCCCGCATCCTGCGCGGCCTTGACCAGGTCCGCCAGACCGATGATCGACACCAGCGCGGTGGCCTTGAGCATCACCATCCAGTTGTTGCCGATGCCCGGCAAGGCAAAGCGCATCATCTGCGGGAAGGTCACGAAGCGAAACCGCTGCCCGCGCGTGAGCCCGTAGGCGGTCGCCGCTTCCAGCTGGCCACGCGGCACGGCGAGGATCGCGCCGCGAAACGTCTCGGTGAAATAGGCGCCATAGATGAAGCCCAGGGTGATGACCCCGGCGCTGAATGGGTCGATCTCGATGTAGTCCCATTCCATAAAGTCGGTAAAGCCGGTCAGCCAGATTTGCAGGCTGTAGAAAATCAGCAGCATCAGCACCAGGTCGGGCACGCCGCGAATCAAGGTGGTGTAGAGCTGGGCGGGGATGCGGATCAGGCTGACGCTGGACAGTTTGGCGCTGGCGCCGAGCAGGCCGAGCAAGACGCTGACGGCCAGGGAGGCGACCGACAGTTTCACGGTCATCCACGTACCTTGCAGCAACAGCGGGCCGAACCCCTTCAAGCTGAAGGCACCCAGCCCCAGGGTTTGCAAAAGATCTTCAAACATGAATTCAGGACCTAATGGCGATAAAAAAGCGCCCACCGCAAACCGGTGGGCGCCGGGGTGTTATTTACCGCTGTAGAGGTTCAGGTCGCCGAAGTGTTTCTTCTGGATGGTGGCGTAGGTGCCATCATCGTGTAACGCTTTGATACCTTTATCGAGCAAGGCCTTGAGGTCTTTGTTACCTTTTTTGATACCGACCGCAGTTTTGGATGGCAGCAGTGGGTCATCGATGGCCTTGCTGACTTCGTAGTCAGCGCCGGCTGGCGACTTCAAAAAGCCCAGTTCGGCTTGCAGCATGTCCTGTACGGAAGCATCCAGGCGGCCCGAGGTCAGGTCGGCGTAGACCTGGTCCTGGTTGGCGTAGGCCTTGGTGGTCACACCGGCTTTGTCCAGCACGGCCTTGGCGTAGGCTTCCTGGATGGTGCCTTGCTCGTAGCCCACGGATTTGCCCTTGAGGGACTCAGGCGTGGAGAAGTTCGCGCCCTTTTTGAACACCAGGGACGTCGGGCCGGAGAACAGCTCGCTGGAGAAATCGATCGCCTTTTCACGGGCTTCGGTCACGGTCATCGAGGAAATCACGCCGTCGAACTTGTTGGCGTTGAGGCCTGGAATCATGCCGTCGAAGTCGCTTTCAACCCACTTGCACTTCACTTTCAGCTCGGCACAGATCGCATTGCCCAGGTCGATATCGAAGCCTACGAGGCTGCCGTCGGCGGCCTTGGACTCGAATGGCGCGTAGGAAGGATCGACACCAAAACGCAATTCCTTGTATTCCTTGGCCAGCGCGGTACCAGCAGCCATGCACAGAGCCAGTGCAGAAAGGGTCAGCAATGCTTTTTTCATTATGTAATCCCTGGAAACCAAGATAAGCGCTTGTGGCGCGGTTAGGACTGTTACTGAACGGTGTCAGACGGATCACAAGTAGCAATTTCTGCACCATAGTTCCGAATGAGTGTTTTAAAAGGTGGGATAAGGGAGATGTGAGTGTAGGAGATGCCCGAAAATGGGCATGGAAAATTCAGCGCACCATTTTGAAGCAAATGAAATTCAAAATGCGGGAGCGGGCTTGCCCGCGATAGCGGTGTGTCTGCCCAATCTCTCTAAGCTGACCCACCGCCATCGCGGGCAAGCCCGGCTCCCACAGGGTTTTGCAGTGTTTGGGGGGAAGGGGTCAGGTCAACAAATCCTGCAACGTGCCGAGGTTGTCGGCTTCTTCCACTGTCTTATCCTGCCGCCACCGCAACATCCTGGGAAACCGTACGGCAATCCCGCTCTTGTGGCGTTTGGACAAGGCAATCCCCTCAAACCCCAGCTCAAACACCATGCTCGGCGTCACGCTGCTGACCGGGCCGAATTTTTCCACCGTGGTCTTGCGCACGATGGCGTCGACCTTGCGCATTTCTTCGTCAGTCAGCCCTGAATAAGCCTTGGCGAATGGCACCAGCGTGCGTTCAGTGCCGGGCGGGCCGTCCCACACTGCAAAGGTGTAGTCGCTGTACAGACTGGCGCGGCGGCCATGGCCGCGCTGGGCGTAAATCAGTACGGCATCGACACTGAACGGGTCGACTTTCCATTTCCACCACACGCCCATGTCCTTGGTGCGGCCCACGCCGTACAGGCCATCGCGGGCTTTTAGCATCATGCCTTCCACGCCGAGGCGGCGAGAGTCTTCGCGTTGCTCCGCCAGGTCCTTCCAGCTCGCGCCCGTCAGCAAGGGCGATGGCAACAGCACGGGCTGGTTGCACTGCGCAATCACTTGCTCAAGCTGGACGCGGCGCTCGGCCTGGGTGTGGTTGCGCCAATCGTCGCCCTGATGCTCCAGCAGGTCATAGGCCAGGACCGCGACGGGCGCATCCTCCAGGACCTTTTTGCTCAAGGTTTTGCGACCGATGCGCTGTTGCAACAGCGCGAAGGGTTGCACCGCGTCTTTCCACACGACAATTTCACCATCGATCACCGTGCCATCCGGCAGGCCGCTGACCAGGCTGTGCAGTTCGGGGAAGCGCTCGGTGACCAACTCTTCACCGCGCGACCAGACCCACAGGCGACCGTCGCGCTTGACCAGTTGCGCGCGAATGCCGTCCCACTTCCATTCCACCTGCCAGTCGGCGGGTGCGCCGAGCAAGGCGTCGAACTGCTCCACCGGTTGCGCCAGCCCATGGGCCAGAAAAAACGGATACGGCTGACCGCCGCGTTGCGCATGCTCGTCGGACGATTCGGCGGCGATCAGTTTGAGGTAGCCTTCGGCCGTAGGCCGGTTGGACAAATCGGTGTAGCCCACCAAGCGTTGTGCCACACGTTTGCTGTCTAGGTCGGCCATGGCGGCGAGGGCGCGGGTGACCAGCAGTTTGGACACGCCGACACGAAAACTGCCGGTGATCAATTTGATGCACACCATCAGGCTCGGCTGATCGAGCTGCGCCCATAACGCCGGCAGGCGTTCGGCCAATTCCAGCGGCGGCAGGCCACGCAGGGGCAGCAGCTTTTCCTCCAGCCACACTGCAAGCCCGTCTTCCGAGGTATAGGAGGATTCGGGCAACAACAGGGAAATGGTCTCGGCCAGGTCGCCTACCGACTGGTAACTTTCTTCGAATAACCAAGGTTCTATGCCCGATGCTGCGGTGGCCATGTCGCGCAGCAGACGGGTCGGCACCAATTGCCGGGGCCGCCCGCCGGAGAGGAAGTACACCGCCCAGGCCGCATCTTCGGGTGGCGCCTGGCGGAAGTAGGCTTGCAGCGCGGCCAGCTTGGCGTTGCTGGAGGTGGTGGCGTCGAGGTTGGCGTACAGCTCGGCGAAGGCTTTCATGCCGTGGCCTCTTCTTCGTCATCGCCGTATTCGGTGGTGAAACCCTGGGCATCCAGGCCTTTTTCCCGCAAGTGGCGTACCAAAACGCCTACGGAACCATGGGTGACCATCACCCGTTCGGCGCCGGTCTGTGCGATGGCCCACAGCAGTCCGGGCCAATCGGCGTGGTCCGAGAGCACAAAGCCTCGGTCCACACCGCGCCGCCGTCGCGTGCCACGCAGGCGCATCCAGCCGCTGGCGAAGGCGTCGCTGTAGTCGCCGAAGCGCTTGATCCAACTGCTGCCACCGGCGGACGGCGGCGCAATGATCAGTGCCTGACGCAGCAATGGGTCAGTCTTTTTGAAGTCCCCGGCATATAAGGTTTCGGGGATATAGATGCCGGCCTCGCGGTACAAGCGGTTCAGCGGTTCCACCGCGCCATGGCTGAGAATCGGGCCGATGCTGGCGTCGATGCCATGCAGGATGCGCTGGGCTTTGCCAAAGGAATAACAGAACAACACGCTGGCTTTGCCGACCGCGATATTGGCCTGCCACCAATCATTGATGCCGGCAAAAATCTGCGCCTGGGGTTGCCAGCGGTAAATCGGCAGGCCGAAGGTGGATTCAGTAATAAAGGTGTGGCAACGCACCGGCTCAAAGGGCGCACAGGTGCCATCGGGTTCGACTTTGTAGTCGCCGGAGGCTACCCAGACTTCGCCCTGGTATTCCAGGCGCACCTGCGCGGAACCGAGCACATGCCCGGCGGGATGGAAACTCAGGGTGACGCCGTGGTGGATGAGTTTTTCGCCGTAGGCCAGGGTTTGCAGGTTGATGTCCTGGCCCAGTCGCGAACGCAGGATGCCTTCGCCGGGAGCGGCGGCCAGGTAATGCTGGTTGCCGGTGCGGGCGTGGTCCCCATGGGCGTGGGTGATGACGGCGCGGTCCACCGGGCGCCATGGGTCGATGTAGAAATCTCCCGCAGTACAATAGAGGCCTTCGGGGCGGGCGATGACAAGGTCCATGGGCGTGCCGGGGCAGTGGGCTTATCAGGTATGAGGGGAGCGAGACTTGAGAAGTTCTATCTAAATGCAGGCGATCAAATGTGGGAGCTGGCTTGCCTGCGATTGCGGTGTGTCAGTCGATTAATTAGTGACTGACACACTGTTATCGCAGGCAAGCCAGCTCCCACCTTTCTATCCGGTTCCCTCAGCGGGAACCGGGTTACTTGCCGGGTGTGAGGGTCAAGCGGGTTTTCCCGTACACCGTGTCAAAGTTCTGCGGCTGCATCGGGAAGCTCAGGTATTGCGCCTTGAGCGACGCATCGATGCCGTTCGCATAACTCGGGCTGGCCGGGTTGCCGGATTGGCCGATGCCACCTTGACCCATCATCGGTTCGATTTGGCTGAAGTCGACGATCATGCGCAGCGCCGGCACTTGGGTGGTGA
This sequence comes from Pseudomonas sp. PA-5-4B, assembly GCF_021606215.1. Classification (NCBI taxonomy): domain Bacteria; kingdom Pseudomonadati; phylum Pseudomonadota; class Gammaproteobacteria; order Pseudomonadales; family Pseudomonadaceae; genus Pseudomonas; species Pseudomonas sp. PA-5-4B. The sequence continues at coordinate 12,441 of NZ_WKDB01000079.1, forward strand.
CAAAATCCTGCCCCCAGCTGTACGGCGCCGGGTTCAGGGTGTTGTGGTCGCCGCCACTGGCAAACGGGCCGCGGATCACCTGGCCATTGGTGTTTTTCCAGGTGGTGGTGTGCAGTTTGCCCCACTGCCAGGCCTTGTGATCGCCACCCAATTGGCTGTCGCCAGCGGTGATGGCGGCGGCAAGGCTGCGGGCGAGGATCGCCGGTTTGTCTTCTTTTTGCGCGGTGCGCACGTCGTCCCAGAAGGGGCTGTCTTCGCGGCCCAGCAGGTGGTCGGCGTTGGCGGAATAGGACAGGTTGGCGTTGCTGACAAAGGCTTTCCAGCTGGCGCTGGTTTCCGGGCCGAGTTCGTCGAGGAAGATCTGCTTGGTGCTTTCCTGCAGGAACAACTCATAGATCGCCGCGTCTGCGGAGGTCGGTGCCAGGCGGCCATCAAACGCCATCAAGCGACTGAGCGCTTCGCGTGCCTTCACAGCTTCGGTTGCCGGCAGCGCATCGATTGCCTGTTTCAGTGGCTGGGCCATACCCGGCGCCTGGAACATGGTCTTGAGCTTGGCGGCAAACGTGGTGGTCTGGTCGTACTGCATGGCGATCATGCTGCGGCTGTCATGCTTGCCGGCGTTGGCCAGTTGTGCCAGGCGCTCGCTGCGCTCCGGGGCGTCCCAGGAATTGGACAACTGCATGCCATAACCGCGTGGCGCGGTGCGCTGGTTGGCCGTGCCGATCCAGCCTTGGGCCGGGTCCTGATCGTAAGGGTGCAGCATCGCGTCGGCGTAGCCGTCCCAGTCAAAGCGCGCGTCCCAGCCCGGCGAGGGCAGCAGGCCTTCGCCTTCGCGACGGTTGGGGAAGCGGCCAGTGACTTGCCAGCCAATGCTGCTCGCGTCGGCAAAGATCATGTTGAGGGCGATGGCGCGGATTTCCCGGGTTGCGTCCGAGGCCTTGCCGGCGCTTTGGGCGCGGGACAGGTCGAAGAACGCGTCCAGGCTCTTGTCGTCCTTGAGGTCGGCGGCTTGCAGGGCCAGGCCGAACCCGGTGGTGAGTGCCTGGCTGCTGTTGAGCAGGGCGCCGTGGCGGGTTTCGTACACCACTTCGCGAATCGGCCGCTGGCCCTTGGCGAAGTAGGTTTCGTTGCGCACGACGGCCGGTAGCCATTTGCCGTTGTTCTCGTAGTACAACGCGCTGCCTTGGCGTTTGACCTTCTCCAGGAACAGGTCCTGGGTGTCGCCTTTTACCGCGCTCATGCTCCACGCCACTTTGCCGTTGAAGCCGGACAGCAGGGTCGGCAAACCGGCAATCGAGACGCCGACCGCCTGGTATTTCGGGGCACGGATCTGCACGTAGTTCCATGGCGACGGTGCTTGTGGCTGGGCTGCCAGGTCGCTGGCCAACAGGCTTTTGCCACTGCGGCTGCGTTGCGGGCCGATGGCCCAGTTGTTGGAGGTGGTGACGGCCAGTGCGTTAAGGCTGTTCAACTGCTGGCCGACGCTTTCGAGCCCCGCAAGGCCGGTGATCTGGCCGAGGTTCACGCCCTTGAGCTTGTCGGCTTCGTCCATCGGGATCGGCTCGTCCGGCGCACTCGGCGTCAGCCAGGCGAGCTTGTCGGCCCCGACTTTCTGCGCCAGCACCAGCGACGAGAGTTCTTCCTGCAGGTTGCTCGACTCGCTGAAATTCAGCAGGCAGAACAGCAGCGCCGAATCTTCCGGCTTCCAGTACTCGGGCTTGTAGCCGGTCTGGGCCAGGTCCGGCGGCAGCTTGTCGCGGTAGCGGAACAGGTAGGCGTTGACGCCACGGGCATACACTTCAAAGAAGCGCTTGAGGCGCGGCGACGAAGCGTTGTACAGCTCGCCGGCGCTTTTTTTCAGGTTGGCCGCGCGCATGAAACGGTCGACATCCAGCACTTGCGGGCCGGACATTTCCGCCAGGCGGCCCTGGGCCAACAGGCGCAAAGTGACCATCTGCGTGATGCGGTCGCTGGCGTGTACATAACCGAGGCTGAACAGCGCGTCATGGAAGGTGTTGCTTTCGATCAACGGCATGCCCTGGGCATTGCGGCGCACCGACACATTCTGTGCCAGGCCTTTGATCGGTTGCACACCGGCCACCGGCGGCAGGGTGTCCTGGGTGCTCTGGAGCTGGCAACCGGCCAGGCTTAAAGCACTGGCCACTGCCGCGGCAACGCCGAACCGGGGGATAAAGTGTGAGAGGGCTGGCGAGGCCATGGCAAAGCTCCTGCGGGGGGTAGCGTCATTAAAGGCGCTACGTTAGTGAGCGCGGCGAAACGACGCAAGCAGGAGTTTGGGTTAAGCGTGAGATCTTGAGACCGGTAGAGAACAATGTGGGAGCTGGCTTGCCTGCGATGCTGACGCCTCGGTGTGTCAGTTACACCGAGGTGATGCTATCGCAGGCAAGCCAGCTCCCACATAGATCAGGATTTTGGCGGATTCACTTTCTGCACCAGTTCATACGCCCGCACCGTCGCCGGCCGTTCCTTAATGCTGTTGAACCAGCGCTGCACGTGCGGGAAGTCCTCCAGACGCTGGCTCTGCCACTTGTGGGAAACGATCCACGGGTAGATCGCCATGTCGGCGATGCTGTAGTCCTCACCCGCCACGAACGCGCGGTCCGCCAGGCGTCGGTCCAACACGCCGTACAGGCGCGCGGTTTCGTCCACATAGCGCTTGATCGCGTAAGGAATCTTTTCCGGTGCGAATTGGCTGAAGTGATGATTCTGGCCCGCCATCGGCCCCAGCCCGCCCATTTGCCAGAACAGCCATTGCAGCGCTTCCTGGCGGCCGCGCAGGTCTTTTGGAATGAATTGGCCGGTTTTTTCCGCGAGGTACAGCAAGATCGCGCCGGATTCGAACAGCGAAATCGGCGCGCCGCCGTCGGTCGGGCTGTGATCGACGATGGCCGGGATGCGGTTGTTGGGAGCGATCTTCAGGAAGTCCGGCTTGAACTGCTCGCCCTGGCCAATGTTGACCGGGTGCACCTCGTAGGGCAGGCCGGCTTCTTCCAGGAACAGCGATACTTTGTGACCGTTGGGGGTGGTCCAGTAGTACAGGTCGATCATGAAGCTCTCCAAATGAGCGAATGCCTGTCTCTATAGGTGATGATCAAGGGGCAATAATTCAATCAAACATTTGCGTCTAACCTTAGAAGCCAATCACACCGCGCTATCGACCAACACCTGCAATGACTGCTGCGAGCAGCGCTCAATGCGCACCTGTACGCCATAGACCTCGGCAAACAACGCCGGGTCGAGCACCTCATCCGCCACGCCGCTGGCGTACAACCTGCCCTGGCGCAGCACGGCAATATGGTCGGCGAAGCGTGCAGCCAGGTTGATATCGTGCAGCACCACCACGGCGATCAAATTGTGTTCGCGCACCAGCGTGCGCACGCAGTCCATGACTTTTAATTGGTAATTAAGGTCGAGCGCGCTGGTGGGTTCGTCTAGCAGCATCACTTGCGGGTGACGCGCAATCAGCTGGGCGAGGCCGACCAATTGGCGCTGGCCGCCGGACAACGTGCTCAGCAGCTGATCGGCCAAATGCGCGATGCCGATACGCTGCAACGCTTCGAAGGCTTCGCCCAGGCAGGCCTCGCTGGACAGCGCAATGCCGGCCACATTGGCCACACGTAGCGCGGCGATCACGCTTTCCATCACGCTGAGGCTCAGGCCCGGCGGCAGGTTTTGCGGCATGTAAGTCACGCGGCGCGCACGCTCGGCCACCGACATGGCTGACAGGTCGAGGTCACCCAGCCTTACTACGCCTTGCATCTTTTCCAGCCCGGCAATGGCCCGCAGCAGCGTGGATTTACCCGCGCCATTAGGGCCGATCAAGGCGGTGAGGCTGCCGTGGGGCAGGGTCGGCAAGCTCAGCTCATGCACGATCTGCCGACGCCCGTAGCGGATAGTGGCGTTGTGTACCGATAAGCCCGCACTCATAACTGCCTCCCGCGCTTGAACACCAACACCACAAAAATCGGTACGCCCACCAAGGCGGTGACAATGCCCACCGGCACAATCACGCCGGGCATGATCAGTTTGCTGGCAATCGACGACAGCGCCAGCAGCAAGGCGCCGGTCAACGCACTGGCGGGCAGCAGGAAGCGTTGATCCTCACCTACCAGAATCCGCGCGATATGCGGCCCCACCAAGCCGATAAAGCCGATGGTGCCGACAAACGCCACGGCAGTGGCCGACAGCAGGCTGATGCGCAGCAACGAGAAAAACCGCAGGCGCTTCACATCCACGCCAAAGCTTTGTGCGCGGTCTTCGCCCATGCGCAGCAGGGTCAGGCGCGGCGCGGCGGCGAAGGAAAACGGCAGCACCACGGCAACCACAAAGGCGAGGATGACGAGCTTGTCCCAGTTGGCGCGGGTCACGCTGCCCAAGGTCCAGAACACCAATTGTTGCAGCACGTCTTCGGTGGCCACCAGTTGCAGCAAAGCCACCACGGCGTTGCAACTGAACACCAGTGCAATGCCGAACAGCACCAGGCTTTCCACGCCCGCACCGCGCAGGCGTGACATGGCTTGCAGCAAAAATACCGAGGCGGCGGCAAAGATAAACGCCGAGATGGAAATCGCGGTGTTGGCCGACACCCACAGCGTGGTCACCGGAAACACGATGACCAGCGAGGCGCCCAAGGCAGCCGCCGACGACACGCCCAACGTAAACGGGCTGGCCAGCGGGTTATTGAGGATCGCCTGCATCTCGGCCCCGGCCAGCGACAGCGCGCAACCCACCAGCACCGCCATCAGCGCGTAGGGCAGGCGCACGTTCCAGATGATCACCTGGTCGGTGGCGCTCAGGTGCGACGGATGCAGGATGCCGTCGAGCAACGCCAGCAGGCCCATGCCCGACGGGCCGCTGGCCAGGTCCACCAGAATGGCGCAGACCAGCGCGATGCCGAGCAGCGCCAGCAGCCAGGTACGCCGGGCCAGCAAACGGCGATAGCCGTGAGTGGCGCTGGCAAGGTCGAGGGTTTGAGTGGTCATGGGGCTCACACAATGTTGAAAACAACGAAAATCCACATGTGGGAGCTGGCTTGCCTGCGATTGCGGTGTGCCAGTCGATTAATTCAGTGACTGACACACTGCTATCGCAGGCAAGCCAGCTCCCACACTGACTGCATTCCTGCATTCCTGCATTCCTGCATTCCTGCATTCCTGCATTCCTGCATTCCTGCATTTGTGCATGGCGCTGGGGTTACTTGGTTTTGGCGTCAATCCAGTAAGCACCCTGCAGCGGCATCCCCAAAAACTGTTGGTTGATCTGTTTCATAGTCGCTTGCGGGTCGAGCTTGGCGAACAGTTCCGGGTGTACCCATTTGGCCAATACTTCAATCGCCAGCAGGTTGTATGGCGAGTTGTAGAAATCGTGCCACAGGCCGTGGGCATTGCCTTGGCGGATGGCACGCAGGTTGGCGAACTCCGGCCGCGCCAGCACATGATCAAACGCCTCACGGGCTTCATCGGTGCTCACGCCAGCGCCGAGAATCAGCCCAGGCTTGTGGTTGCCGGTGGCCACGTACACATCCGGGTCGGCCTTGAGCGCGTATTCAACGCTGATATCCCCCAGCGCACCCGGCACCACCTCGGCGGCGATATTGCGCCCGCCGACCAGCTTGATCACTTCACCCATGCCGCTTTTGCCGGTGGTGTGCCCCGGTGCCTGCCAGGCACCGGCGAGCAATTCGAGGAACACACTCGGGCGCGGGCCGGCGGCAGGCAAGGTGGCAACGGCGTCGGTGATAGCCTTGATGTGCTGGTCATAGAAACCCAGGAACGCCTTGGCCTGGGCTTCGCGGCCCAAGGCCTGGCCCAGCGCGTTCATGCTGGTGTGGGTGCCTTGCACCGGGTTGATGCGAAAGTCGACGAACAACACCGGGATGCCGGCTTTGGCCAGCACGTCTGCCACCGCGCTGTGTTCGGTCGGGCCGTGGCCGGAAATGCTGAACACCGCCAGATCCGGTTTCAGCGAGAGAATCTCCTCAGCACTGACACTCTGCTCCGACGCTTGCCCGATCAACGGGATGTCTTTGACCGTAGGAAACTTCGCCACATAGGCGTTGTAAGTGTGCTGGTCCAGCAGCTTCAAATCGTTCTGCCAGCCGACGATGCGCTGGAACGGCGCGTCCTTGTCGAGCAAGGCAAACGCCGAAATCAAGCGGCCTTCGCCCAGCACCACACGTTTGACGTGGTCTTTGACCTCGACCTTGCGGCCCAACACGTCGGTGACTTCATGGGCAGCGGCAGTTTCGGCGTGGCCGAGGACCAGCGCGGCGCACAGCACGCCGAGCTTAAGCACGTTACGAGGTTTGAACATGGAAAGGACTCCGGGTGAGGGGCAATCAGAATTCATAATCGACACTGGCGGTGAGCGTGCGACCGGCACCTGGGATGCCGTAGAGCTGGAAGCCGTCGAGGGACGCGCCGACCTGGCTGTAATAGAACGTGTTGAACACATTGTTGAGGTTGAGGTTGACCGTGGTGTCCTTGTTCACCTTGTATTGCGCCGCCAGGTTGCTCAGCCAGTAACCCGGGGCTTTTTCGTGGTCGCGGGTGTAGATCGCATACACGCCGGACGGGCCGTTGGCGTAGCTGCTGTTGTTGTTCAAACCGCCCACATCCTTGTTGTCGCTGTAGCGGCGACGGCCCACGTATTGCTCGCCGTAGCTGAGGCTCAGGGCGTCGGTGACGGCGTAGGTGGTCCACAGGTTGGCGGTCAGGTCGGGGACGTTCTTGGCTTCCGCGCCTTTATTGATACCTTTGGTCTGCGTGCTTTTGAGCGCCGAGAAGCCGGTGTAGACGGTCCAGCGCGGGGTGATGTTGCCTTGCAGGCCGAGTTCGATGCCGTCCACACGCTTGGCGGGCAGGGCGCGCACCGGGGCGGATTCGCCGTCCTGGTATTCCCAGGCGTTGTCCAGTTCGGTGCGGAAGATCGCCGCCGTGACATTGAGCCTGTCGTGGGCAATGTCCCACTTGGTGCCGATCTCGTAGGTTTTCGACTTGGCCGGGCTGTAGTTGCTGGTGGTGGACGCGCCGTAGATCTGGTTGTTGGTGGACGCGCCCAGCGCCGACGGTTGCGCCGCCTCGCTGTAGGACACGTAGATGCTGCCGTTCGGCAATGGCTTGTACACCGCGCCGACGCGACCGCTCACTGCGCCGTCGGTGCTGCTGATGTCGGCTTGGCCGCGCTGGCTGGTTTGCGCGCGCCAGTTGTCGTAGCGCAGCGAGCCGAGCACTTGCCATTGCTCGTTGAGGGTGACGGTGTCGCCCGCGTAGACACCGGCGTTATCGATCACCGAGCGCGGGTCGCCTTCGCCTTTGGTCACGTAGGTGCTGGCGAAGCTGTGGCTGGGGTCGTTCATGTTGAAGAGCAGATCGCCGGCCGGCACTTCGGCGTTGCGTTTCAGGCCGCCGTAGGTCTCGTGATAGAACTCCAGGCCGCTGACCACGGCGTGCTGCAGGCTGCCGGTGTTGAACGTGAAGCTGAAGTCGGTCTGGTTATCCAGGATGGTGTAGCGCTTGGACAGGCCAAAATCGCCGCCCCGCAGGATGCCGTGGCCGGTGTTGCTGTTGTTCACGTAGTCGGTGTAGGCATTCACCGTGCTGCCGGGCACTTGGCTGATAGGCCCTACGCCGGTGTAGCCCAAGGTCGCACAGCGGGCGCCGGTGCAGGTTTTTTTACCGCTGGCATCGGCGACGAAGAAGCGTGCCGGCGACAGCACGGCGAAGTTGTCGCTGCGTTCCCAGCGCGTCTGGTTGCGCAGGTAGGCGTCGTGCCAGTCAAAGTCATGCTCGAAGCGGGCGGTCAGCGAGGTGGTTTCGTTCTCCTGGGTATAAAGGCTGGAGTCGCCGTACCAGTCGGAGCGTTTGACGCCAGGCATGCGGTGGCCGTCGGTGCCACGTTGGATCGGCACGCCGCCGTCCGGCGTATTGGTATCTTTCTGGTAAAAGGTGTCGACGAAAAAGCGCGTGTCGGTGCCCAGGCCGAAGCCGAACGAGGTGGCGATGCCCCAGCGGTCGTAGTCCACGTCGTCGCGGTCGGCCACTTGGTTGTAGTGCTTCATCAGGTTGATGCGCACGGCGGCGGTGTCGGTCAGCTGTTTATTGAGGTCGGCGGTGAGGCGACGGTAGCTGTCGGTGCCGATCCCGGCGGACACCTTGTTGGCATCGCCCAGGTGCGCTTCTTTGCTCACCAGGTTGACGCTGCCGCCCACGGCGGAAACGCCGGACTCGATCGAACCCGTGCCCTTGAACACTTCGGCCTGTTGCAGGTTGAAAGTGTCGGTGCGTGTGGACATGCCCGCGTCGCGCACGCCGTCGACGGTCAGGCTTTGCTCGGAGGAAAACCCACGGATCGAAAACAGATCGCCCCAGCCCAGGTTGCCTTCGCCGGACATGAAGGTGATGCCGGGCACGTTGCGCAACACTTCCTGCAAGGTCTGCGCGTTCTGCTCCTTGAGCACCTGCTGCGGCACGATGGTCACGCTTTGCGGGGCGTCGAGCAGCGGCTGGCTGATTTTGGCCGAGGTCACGCGGTCGACTTTGAAGGTGGAGGTGGCTTCCTGGCCGTCGACCTTGATTTGCGGCAGGCTTACCACCGAATCATTCGGCGTGGCGGCCGGCGCATCGGCCCAGGCGGTCGGCGCAACACTGCCGGCGGCGAGGAAACCGAACATCGGTGCCAGGGTTGTGTGCAGCGTGTGACGTTGGGGCGTGGGCAATGACATAGGTGATGATCCGAGTCTAAATTACAATTACTCTCATTCAGGTTCGGTAGTCTAAAGAGCGATTCCGCCTGCCATGCCCTGGCTTTGTATCGCTGATGCGTGATTATGGTTTCCCACAACATTCCATTACATTTGCGTGTATCGCTGGATGAACTTTCGGCTATCTCCTGCGTTTTGAGTTTTCGGATTGACTGCCCATGGCCAAGCTTGACCACCTGCTGATCGTTGATGATGACCCGCAAATCCGTCAGTTGCTTTGCGACTACTTGAGTGACGCGGGGTTTCAGGTGTCCACCGCCGCCGACGGCAAGGAAATGCGCCGCCGCCTGGCGCTGAATGTGATCGACCTGATCGTGCTCGACCTGATGCTGCCTGGCGAAGACGGCTTGAGCCTGTGCCGCGAACTGCGCGTCAGTTCCAACACGCCGGTGGTAATGCTCACCGCCAAAGGCTCGTTGATCGACCGCATCGTCGGCCTGGAAATCGGCGCCGACGACTACCTGCCCAAGCCGTTCGACCCGCGTGAGTTGCTGGTGCGAATCAAGGTGGTGTTGCGCCGGGTGCAGAGTTTTCCGGACCGCGCGCGGCTGGACGAGGCGCCGAGTATTCGTTTTGCCGGCTGGCAACTCGACACACGGGCGCGGCAATTGCTCACGCCCGAGGGCGTGGTGGTGAGCCTGGGCAACTCGGACTACCGTGTGCTGCGCCTGCTGTTGCAGCACCCCAACCGGCCGTTGAGTCGCGACTTTTTGCTCAACCATGTGTTCGACAAGGACAGCACGCCGTTCGACCGCTCCATCGACGTGTGTGTCAGCCGCCTGCGCTCGCAGCTGCCGGCGGGGCTGATCAAAACCGTGCGCAACGAGGGTTACATGCTGACTGCCGATGATGTGGTGCTGGAGTCGTGAGACTGCTGCCGCGTTCGCTGTTCGGGCGGCTGGTGCTGATTCTGGTCAGCGGCATGCTCGCGGCCCAGGCGCTGACCAGCAGCATCTGGTACGACCGTCGGCATGGCCAGGTGCTGGAGATTCCTGCGCGGTTGATCGCCACACGCCTGGCAGACGTGGTGCGCCTGGTACACAGCGACCCGCAGCAGGCCGACCAGTTGATCAAACTGCTCAACACCCCGCATTTTCAATTGACCTTGAGCGATCAGGCCAGCAACACGCCGAGCACGTTGACCGACAGTGACCGGCCCACCGAGCGGCTGATCAAGCAGGTGCTGACGGAGAAAACCGGTTCTGCCCAGACCCTGATGTTGCTGCGCCTGTCTCTGGTTGATGGCGAAGGGCAAGGCGCCGGGCTCTCGACCCTGCTCAGTTCCAAGCCGGTCATCGGGCAGTTCCTGATCGACCTGCGCCTGCCCGATGGGCGCTGGTTGCAGGTGGACGCCAGTGAGGAGCAGGGCTGGACCAGCACGTCGCCGCTGGACTTGCTGTTCGACTACGTGATGCGCATCTATTTGCTGCGCGTGCTGGTGCTGGTGATCATCGCGTTGGTGGCGGTGCGCCTGGCCATCCGCCCGCTCAATGCCTTGGCCAAGGCCGCCGAAGCCCTGGGCCGGGATATCCAGCGCCCGCCGTTAGCGTTGGACGGCCCCACCGAAGTGCGCCGCGCCGCCCAGGCGTTTAATGCGATGCAGCAACGGTTGATAGCCAATATTGCCGAGCGCACGCGCTTTCTGGCGGCGATTTCCCACGACCTGCGCTCGCCGATCACACGCCTGCGCCTGCGCACCGAAATGCTCGAAGACACGCGCACCAAGGAGCGGTTTCGCAGTGACCTGGAAGAAATGGAACACATGGTGTCCAGCACCCTGGATTTTGTCAGCAGCGGCGAAATCAACGAGACGCGGCAGAACATCGACATCAATGCCTTGCTGCAAAGCCTGCAGGCCGACCTTGAAGACGTGGGCGAAAGCGTGACCATTGTCGGTCGCGCCCGGCAACCGCTGCCGGGCTATGCACGCAGCCTCAAGCGTTGCGTGCAGAACCTGCTGGAAAATGCGGTGCGTTATGGCCGAGAAGTGGTGGTGCGGGTTGAGGATCAGGTGGACAGTTTGAAAATCGTCATCAGTGACCGTGGCCCAGGGATTCCCCAGGAGCAACTGGAGCAGGTGATGGAACCGTTTTACCGCATCGAAGGCTCACGCAATGCCGACACGGGCGGTTACGGGTTGGGGCTGAGCATTGCGCACACGATTGCGCGGGCGCATGAGGGGCGGTTGAGTTTGAGTAATCGGGAAGGTGGGGGGTTGGAGGTAGTGTTGCAGTTTCAGAGAAAGCTCTGATCTGAAATACGGAGCAAATGTGGGAGCTGGCTTGCCTGCGATGGCGGTGGGTCAGCTGACACATTGTTAACTGTCAGACCGCTATCGCAGGCAAGCCAGCTCCCACACTGACTGCATTCAGGGCATCAGGCCCCGTGGCACTTCTTGAATTTCTTCTCACTGCCGCACGGGCACGGATCGTTGCGACCCACGTCCTTCAACGCGTTGCGCACCGGCTCCTGGTGAGCGTGGCCGCAGTTCGGGCCGTGGACATGGCCGTGGTCGTGATCATGGCCGTGATCATGCTGATCGTGATCGTGGTTGCAGTCAGGACCATGGACATGGGGTTGCTGAGTCATCGATGTCGCTCCGGAATAAAATCACCGGGGATTATCTCGCCATTGTGGGCGACCTGCACGTCATTACCGATGAATAATCCGGTTTTCAGCTCGCCTTCCAGGCGATAGGGCACGGGTTTGGTCGGGTTTTTGAGCATTTGCACCACATCGCGGATCTTCGGCCAGAGGTTGGTGCGCACCTTCACCCGAAAAAAACCATGACTGCGCGGCGGTATGGTCAGCCATTCGTTGGACTCGCCTTCGGTCAAGACAAAACCGCCCAGGCTGACCTTATAGATCAGGCCGCGCACCGTGAGGTCGGCGTCGTCGCGGTTATCGACGCGAAACCACAGTTTGAATTTCTGCTCCAGCAGCTTGGCCCGTACCACCTCGACTTTCACCAGGGCGACGTGGGGCGTAGGCGCATCGTCTTCAAACCACGACGCGCAGCCGCTGAGACTCAAGGTCAACGCCAGCATCAAGCTGTACATCCGAAGCATGGCGTTTTCCCTGTGGGCGATTAGAGGTAGCTGGAACAGCACTTCTTGAATTTTTGGCCACTGCCGCACAAACATACATCATTGCGCCCGGCCTTGAACTCAACCGTCGGATCGATGAAGTACCAGCGCCCGTCATTCTGTACGAAAGACGACTGCTCACGGTGGCTGTGTTCGCCGGTGCTGTCATGCCAGCGTGCGGTAAAGGTCACGAATGCATGTTCCGGCTGGCCGCCGAACACTTCCGAACTTTCCACCTCCAGGCCCAGCCAGGTGCTCTGCGCGCTCCAGGCGCTGATCGCAATGCGGTCCAGGCCGGCTTGCTGCGCGGGCAAGGTTGTGGCCACCAGGTAGTCCACCAGGCCCAGCACATAGGCGCTGTAGCGCGAGCGCATCAGCGCGGTGGCGCACGGCGCCGGGTGGCCGGCGTGATAGTGGCCGCAGCAGGCATCCAACAGGTTGCCGCTGCCGCAGGGGCAAATGGATGTACTCATCGGGTTACCACCAATACTTTCCAAAATTTTCCGGGTTGGCCCAGAAACGGGCGTTGAGCCAGTCGGGCACCTGTTTGTAGTCAAGCAGATCATAGGTAAACAGTGTCAGTACCTGCTCGTCGCGCTGGAAACGCTCGCCGGCTTGCAGGGCCAGGGAGAAGAAGTCGGTGTCTTTCCAGCCGCAGGCGCCCAGGTCCACCAGCACCGCAATGCGGCTGCTATTAAGGTTGCGAATGCCGCCGAGCAAGGTCAGGCCTTGCGGTTTTGACAGGTGCTCCAGGCAGTCGACCACCAACGCCAGGTCAAAACGCTGCGCCGCCAGTTCTGCCGGCAACGGCCCGGGCGGGGCGATGGCCGCGATGGTGTCCGGGTGCTCGGCCTGGAACGCCTCCAGCGCCGGAAACTGGCTGGCGCCCAACAACAACAGGCGTTTGGGCTGGTGCAAGTCGAGCAAAGCGGCCAGGGCTTGCTGGGGTGTACGGGAAGAAATACCAGCGGTCATCACAGATCCTCACATCAGAACCCTAGAGACTAGCGCGGCTGAGCGTGCGGGCCTAGAGCGGGCGGCAGCGAAAAGTCCTACAAATGCGGCGATCCTCAATGAAACCGGGGGTGTGGCGTACTGGCGCAGATGAAAAGAGCGGTCTTTACTCCACCTGTCGGCCCCCGCCGATCCCCTCAGGAGAAATCACATGAGCATCATGCGGACAGCTCTACCCTTGGTTCTGCTAACCGGAGTATTGACAGGTTGCGCAGGGTTGCAAAAAACCGATTGGCCCACCTGTGCAGCAGTCGGTGGTGTGACGGGCGCTGCCATTGGCGCCACTGAAAGTTCAGCCTATGCGGGCGCAGGCGCGCTGTTGATCGGCGGCATGGCCGGCGCCTATTGCTGGGTGCATGGCGACGGCGACGAAGATGGTGACGGTGTGCCGGACAGCCGCGACAAATGCCCTGGCACGCCAAAAGGCGTGCAGGTCGATGCCAATGGTTGCCCACCCGCACCGCCGGCCGCCGTGGTTGAGGAAGTGGTGGTGGTCAAGGAAGAAACCATCGTGATTCGCGATGTGCACTTCCAGTTCGATTCGGCCAAGTTGACGGCAGCGGACAAAACCAAGCTCGACATCATTGCCACTCGCCTGAAAAAAGAAGCCCCAGGCGCGCAACTGCGGGTCAGTGGGCATACCGACAGCGTCGGTAAAGATGCCTACAACCAGAAACTCTCGGAAAAACGCGCCCACTCGGTGACTGATTACCTGGTCAGTTCCGGTGTGCCTCGCAGCAACTTTGTCTCGGTGACCGGTGCTGGCGAAAGCCACCCAGTGGCCGACAACAAAACCGCTGAAGGGCGTGCGTTGAACCGTCGCGTGGAAATCCAGATCAACCGCTGACAGCCCTTGCCCCTGCGGGCACCGCAGGGGCATTGCCGGCGAGCCCTGGCAAGTTTTTTCATCCTTCACTGGCAAATCGCCTGCAGAAGTCGGTACTGTGCGCCCAAAGAATAATAGGCAGGGGCATGCGGGATGAAGGTGTTTTGGGGGCTGGGAAAGTTTCTGACGTTGTTGTTCTGGGTAGTGGTGCTGGTCAACCTGTTCCGGCCGCTGACGAATCCGTTTCACCTGTTGGTCAGCCTGGCCGGCAGTCTGTTGATGCTTACCCACCTGCTTGAATTGCTGTTGTTCAACAGCAGCTTGAAACACCGTGCCCACCCTTGGCGTGACCGCTTGCAGATTCTGCTGGTGGGGATGTTCCATGTGCGGGGCCTGTCGGCGCCTGCTGCGGTTAATGAAACGAACGAGGAGGCCAATCATGCGTAAGGTTTTTCTGTTGGCCCTGTTGGTCAGCCCCATTGCTATGGCGCAGAGCGTCAGTGTTGAAACCAACTCGCTGATGCGCCTGCCCAGCAGCACCAGCGTGTTGCAACTGGAGCGCCTGGATGTGGCGGACTACGGCACGTTGCTGGTGCCGGCGACCATCAGCCAAGTGACCGTGGATGAGTTGCACCTGGGTCGCGAGGCGCGTATCACCATCGCCCCCGGCAATACCGCGCTGCAATTGCAGGTGCGTAATGCGCAACTGGAACATGGCAGCCAGATCACGTCGCGCGGTGCCCCCGGTACCCACGAAAAGCCGGCCAAGGCCGGGCGTGACCTGGTGCTGCGCATTAACGCGCTGACCGCCGAAGAGCTGTCGGTGGACGCGCGTGGCGGCGCCGGTGCCCAAGGTTATGCCGGCCTCGATGGCGCCAACGGTGTGGACCCAGGCTGCACCTGGGGTTCCGCCGGGCGTGGTGCCAATGGCGATAACGGCGGCGACGGCCTGCCGGGCGCGTCGGGGGCGACTGTGCGGGTTGAGCTGCCACAGAGCTTCCCGGCCGAGCAGATCAAAGTGTGGGTCGACGGCGGGCCGGGTGGCTTGGCCGGTACGGCGGGCAAACCGGGCAAAGG
>NZ_WKDB01000008.1:0-119830 GCF_021606215.1 Pseudomonas sp. PA-5-4B
GTGCCATAGCTGGGGCTGACACACCGCTATCGCAGCATAGGTATCTACACAACTTTTAGAGGCATCCCATTTCTCCTGTGGCGAGCAGGCTTGTCCTGCGTTGGGCCGCGAAGCAGCCCCAGTAAAGGCACTGCAATTTTCCTGAAAGAACTCAGCGTCTGGGTTTGGGGCCGCTTCGCAGCCCAACGCAGGGCAAGCCTGCTCGCCACAACAGCCTAACCGGTTGTGTAGATACCTATGGCCATCGCAGGCAAGCCAGCTCCCACACTTTGACCGCATGCAGCCATCCTGTTGCGAGGAGCTAAGGCAACACCGTCCAGATCGCGAACCCGGCATACCACAGCACCGCAGCCCGCAGCAGCAGTTCCCACAGACGATCCAGGCTGTTGATGCCATCGGCCCCCACCACCGGTGGTGGAATTTCAGCCGCCACCAAGCCAACTTTTTCCATCAGTTGCGCAGCGCTGATGTCCCAGCTCAACAGCTCATGCAGCATCACCCGGCTGACCGCGACAAAGTTACCCACCAGGGCAAAGCTGGCCGCCAACAGACGCACCGGCAGCCAATCAAATGCGTGACGCAATTGCCCGGCGCGTTCGGCGACCAGCGGGTTCTGGCTGTTCTCGCTGGCCAATGCCAACAGGCGATAAGCCAGGGCCGCGACCGGGCCAAGCAGGAAATACCAGAAAATCACCGCAAAAAAGCTTTGGTAGGCCTGCCACAGCAAATGGCCTTGAACCCGCTCCAGCAGTTGCTCGCCACTGTCGGCGGCCACCTTCAGGTCGCGCTCGGCAACGTGCTCGGCAGCTTGCAGGTCACCGCGCCGCCAGGCGTCGCGAAACGGCCCAAGCTCGCCCAGCAGATCGCCGCGCCCCAGGCTGTAGATCACCACCAGCAAATGCACCGGCAACGCCAACAGACCATAAGCCACGGGCTCCAACACCAACAGCAACAACCCCAGCAAGGCCACCGGCAACAACACCAGCAGTACCAGGATCAGCCAAGGCTGCTTGCCCATGCGCGGGCTCGTTTCCAGCTTGGCCAGTTCGCGCAGCCATCCGCCGTCACGTTGCAACCGCCGACGCAGGGCCGAGAACTTCTCGATCCACACCGCCAGCACCAACACCAGGAAACTCATCGTGCGTGTCCTCCATCCTGCAGGGCGCTGCGAAAGCGCGTCCAATCAAAAGCCGGGCCTGGATCGGTCTTGCGTCCCGGTGCGATATCACTGTGACCACAAATACGCTGCTGGGTAATGCCTGGGTAGGCCGACAACAGTTGCCGGGCCAGGTCGATCAGCGACACATATTGCGCATCGGTGAACGGTAGCTCGTCCGTGCCTTCCAGTTCGATCCCGAGGGAAAAGTCATTGCACACTTCACGCCCCTCGAAACTGGACACCCCGGCATGCCAGGCACGCTCCAGGCACGACACAAATTGTGTCACCAAGCCGTCGCGTTCAATCAGAAAATGCGCAGACACCCGTAGGCTGGCAATGCTTTCAAAGTAGGGATGCTCCGTGACGTCCAGGCGATTCTGGAAAAACTCCTGCACTTTGCCAGTAGCAAACTGCCCCGGTGGCAGGCTGATGTTATGCACCACCAATAGTGAGATCTCGCCGGCGGGGCGCTCGTTGAAGTTGGGCGACGGGCAATGACGGATGCCCTGGCACCAACCGCTGGTGGGGTCCAACTGCATACGGGTTCCTTGAATGAGACGAGGTGTTACCAGTATGCCGCGTTCAGCCCTGCGGTTGCGATCACTTGCCGCGATTGAGTTGGCGCAGCGTGCCAATCACCGACGTCAGCGCGCGGTCGAACAGCAGCCCCTCATCAAGGCTGCGCAGCGCGCCCTGCTTGAGGGCCATGGCCAATTGGCCGGCACTTTTCTCGAGGGCTTTGAGCCCGGTGCGGCTGACAAAAATATAGCGGTTGGCCGGCGCCATGATGGCCTTCAGCTTGCAACGCAGCCGGCTGCCGTCCTCCTGCTGGAACTCAAACCAGTGACCAATGTGCAACTGCTGGACCTTGAGCAACTCCGGATCATCACTGGGCAGACTCGGGATGGCGTCAGGCACCTCGCTACTGAGCGAAAACGGCTCACGCACCTCGATCAGCGTGTCCAGGCGCTCGCCTTCGAACGACTGCAGGTGCATGGCCTGCAAACGTAGAAAAAATTCGCGGGTGCTGAAGGGGTCGAACGCAGCACTGGTCAACCCATCACGCAAGGCTTTGAGCAGGCCGGGCAGCTGCTCAAGCAAGTGCCGGCCGGCCTCGGTGTCTTTTTGCAGGCTGACGCTCCAGATCAATTCGTCCATGGTGCGCACGGCCGCCTGCCATTGCACTGACTGCTCGCCCTGCTTGAGGCTGGCCAGCAACAGCACCTGGCTCCAGGCCTGCTGGATAAACTGCACCACGGACTGCGGCAACACTCGGCCCACCAACCGTCGATTGAGCACCTCGGCCACCCGCTGACGCGCGGCGTCTTTGCGCACCCGGCCTTCTTCGGCCTCACAGGTGTGCTGTTCGAGCAACTCGCTGCGGTGGCGCTCGTCGGCAGTAGAGGCACTGAACTGCGCCAGCACCTGGGGGAAAATCGCCAGGTCTTCAACGAACTCATTCAACAGCCGTTGCACCACCTGCTCAGTGCGCAGGTACAGGCTGTCACGCTGATAATCATCGCGCGGGCTCCATGTCATGGCGGCGCTGGCGATTTCATTGAGCAGACGTCGCGCCGGGTGGCTGGCGCGGCTGAAAAAACTCTTGTCCAGCACCGCCACTTTCAACAACGGAATCTGCAAGCGTGCGATCAAGGCCTTGAATACGTCAGGCACGCAGTGGTCAGTGAGGATGAACTCGAACAACAGCGCGACCAGGTTGATCACATCCTCATCGGCGTCTTCCACCACACGGGACTTGCCGCTCTTGACGCTCACGCGAGTCAGCAACTGCTCAAGCTGGTTACGCAGGTCGAAGTCGTCTTCGGCCTCGGGCTCCGGCACATATTGCTGCAGGTGGGAGAGCAGGCGCAGCAAATCGCGGGTGGCGATGGGCTGGGGTTCGGCGCTGGCTTCCAGGGTGGGCGCGACGCTGCCACGCACGGCAGCGAGCAACTTCTGCAACGCGGCGAAGGCTTGCTGGCCGTTTTCATCCATGGGCTGATCAACGGCCTGCACACTGCCTTCGCGCTGCTGCTCGCGAGCTTCACGCCCACCTGGGCGGCGTGACGGCACAGCCTTGAGCTGCGGCAAAACGCCAGTGGCAACCAGCAGTTGGTTGGCCTCGGCGTACAGTTGGTCGGCGTCACTGAGCACATACTTTTCGAACAGCTTGAGCATGATCAGCTTGACGCGAATCTCCACCCCCAGGCTCCGCCCCGCACGCAGGAAGAACTCGCACAGCAGTGCCGGGCCAAGCGGGTTATCGCGCTCATCCAGGGGGTTGCCGAGCAACGCGCCCAGGCGCGCGGTTAATTGCCCCAGCGCCAGGCCATCGCGATGGCGCACCCGGCCGAGCATGGCCTCCAGCGCGACGGCTTTTTCCAGCTCATCACTGGACGTACCCGGCGCCGCCTCATAGGACACCATCGGCACCAGGTGAAACTCACCGCGCTCGGCCTGGCCCAGGTCGATAAATGCGGCGAACAATTGCTCCATGAACACGCGCTCGAAATTCTTGCGTTTGAGGCGCAGGTCACGCATGGCTTCAAAGAAAATATGGTGGTCGACGTTGCTGCGGGCCTTGTCGGCCATTTCAAACAAGGTGTCGTCAGCGTTATCGAACAGCTCCTGCAAACCTTGCTGCAACTGCTGTGCAGCCTTGTCGCGAACCTGCAGCAACACCACCGGCAGGCGCGCGAGCGGCGATGGCGTGGCCTGTGCCCGATTGATGGGCACCACCTTTCCGTCAATGTGCATCCTGGCCTCCTGAAACGGCGGTGATGAGTTGGGGAAAAATCGGCTACAGGCCCCATCGGGCTGCAAACACCGGTTATCTCCAAGGACGTCAAAGCTATGACGCCAATCGCAAGGCGCGAGATTATCTTGCAAATGGGGGCTGTTGCGCCAGTGAACTCTGCCAATGCGCTGTAAATGAGTGGCGAGTATGGGTTCGGCGGCGCGCTGCCCCTATAATCGAGGCACTTTGTTTGTGGAGCCTGTTATGCCGAATCTCCGTCTTGCCGACCTCACCGCCGAAATCGAAGCCAACGTGCGCCGCGCACTGCTGGAAGACATCGGCAGCGGCGACATCACTGCGCAACTGATCCCGGCCGAACGGCTGGCCAAGGCCACCATCATTACCCGCGACGCAGCCGTTATCGCCGGCACCGCCTGGGTGGACGCGGTGTTCCGCCAGCTCGACCCACGGGTTGCGGTGCATTGGCAGGTGGCCGACGGTGAGCGTGTGAGCCCCAATCAAGTGCTGTTCCACCTTGAAGGCCCGGCACGCTCACTGCTGAGCGGCGAAAGGTGTGCGCTGAATTTTCTGCAGATGTTGTCAGGCGTCGCCACGCGCGCGCAGTACTTGGCGGACTTTGTCGCCAGCACTCAGGTCAAGTTGCTGGACACCCGCAAAACCCTGCCGGGCCTGCGCCTGGCGCAGAAGTACGCCGTGACTTGCGGCGGTTGCCACAACCATCGCATCGGGTTGTATGACGCGTTCCTGATCAAGGAAAACCATATCGCCGCCTGTGGCGGGATTGCCGAGGCGATTACCGCCGCCCACAAGATCGCGCCGGGCAAGCCAGTGGAAATCGAAGTGGAAAGCCTGGAGGAGCTGCGTGAAGCACTGGCGGCGGGCGCCGATATCATCATGCTCGACGAATTGAGCCTGGATGACATGCGTGAGGCCGTGCGCCTGAATGCCGGCAAGGCCAAGCTGGAAGCCAGCGGCGGGATCAATGAAACCACCTTGCTGCCTATCGCGCAGACCGGGGTGGATTACATTTCCATCGGTGCGATGACCAAGGATGTGAAGGCGGTGGATTTGTCGATGCGCCTGAGCACCTGAGCAAGCAACATCCGAGCAAAAGGAGCGAGGTTGCTCGCTCCTTCAATTTCGCGCTCAGATCGCGAGATTATTCATCCCGCAATACTCGTTCCAGTCAACGCCCAGTACCTCGGCGGCCTCCTTGTGCAAGGCCAGGCGCGCCGCTTCGAACTCTTGCGGCGTCGAGGTGTACTTGAGGGTCAGTTCCCATGGCTGCAGGCCCTGGGCCTCGGCCTCATCCTCGAAGGCCCACTGGATCTGGTCCTTTTGATCATCGGCGCTCAGGTCCTTGATCTCGTCGAGCAGTTCCGGCGATTCCGCGACGTATTTTTTGAGGGCTGCTTCGTGCCGCTGTTCCTGGGTCATTTCTTGTGTGGTCATGTTGTTCTCTTAGATCATGGAATGGGGATGCATCTGGGTCATCAAGGTTGCGCAGATACAAAAAAGTGGGCACGAATGCCGCCTCGTCTGGCCTTCAGAACCATTCTGGGATCATCTGAAAACGTTGCCTTTGAAACAGTGTCGCCGTTGAAACAGTGTTGCCTTGTGCCCGAGACAGGAGTCGAACCTGCGACCTTCGCGTTACGAGTGCGCTGCTCTACCAACTGAGCTACACGGGCGGTGGGCTAAAGCTAGCACCGCATTGGGCAGGCAGCAACAAACTCGCTGACCGCCCGGCAGGCATTACGCCCCGTCGGCGCCGCAACCCTTGGCGGCGTACTGCGCCTCGACCGTGGTGGCACAGGCCCAACCCTGGGTGGCGCTGCGCGTCAAGGTGATGGTCTTGCCCAGTACCGGCGCAGGTGCATCGAGGATTTCGCAGGTAATGGAACCGACGCCCGTGGCCACATCGCCGGTTACGGTGATCGTGCAGTTGGCAGTCGGGCTGGTGCCACCAATCAAAGGCAAGGTCGGCACAGTGCCCTGGTTAAGGGTGTCTTCAAAACCGGCCTTCAACGCCGCAATTTCAGCCAGCCCCGCCGTGAACTTGGCCTTGGCCTGGTGCTTGGTGTACATGGGCAGACCGATGGTGGCCAAAATGCCGATGATTGCCACGACGATCAACAACTCGATCAAGGTAAAGCCTTTCTGACGCATCACATTCACTCTCCAGAATAAAAACCTTATCAAGGCGCGTCCTGCGCCCCGCAGTGTGCAGCGGCGCCAGTGTACTCATCCGTGAGCGCCCAATTGTGGGTAAGACGCACATTCTGACATTTTATCGTGCGCCCACGAGCGGTCCGAATCCGTCATCTGACTAAGCTATAAATCTACGACGACCTGTGTGCGGACCTGTGCCATGAATGACGCTTCAACGATCTACGCCTGGGAAGGCACCAACCGCAAAGGCCGCCGGGTGTCCGGGCAAGCCACCGGGCATAACCTGGCACTGATCAAGGCACAGCTGCGCCAGCAGGGGATTTACCCCGGGCGCGTGCGCAAAAAGGCTTCGCACCGGCCATATTTTGCCGCGCCGATAAAACCCGCCGACATCGCGCTGTTCACGCGCCAATTGGCGACCCTGTTAAAGGCAGGCATTGCGCTGCTGCAGGCGTTCGACATCATCTGCGAAGGCTTCGAAAACCGGCAGATGCGCGCGTTGATAAAAGGCTTGAAGCAGGAGATTGCCGCCGGTAGTAGCCTGGCAGCAGCGCTGCGCAAACAGCCGCGTCACTTTGATGACTTGTATTGCAACCTGATTGCCGCAGGCGAACAGGCAGGCGCCCTGGAAACATTGCTCGAACGGGTGGCGATTCACCTGGAAAAAAGCCAGCAGCTCAAGGCGCGAATCAAAAAAGCCATGACCTACCCTATCGCCGTAATCGTCGTCGCCTGCCTGGTCAGCGCAGTTTTGCTTATTCACGTGGTGCCGCAGTTCCAGAACCTCTTCGCCGGGGTAAACGGCCAACTGCCGGGCTTTACCTTGCTGGTGATTGCGCTGTCCAACTTCCTGCAGCACGCCTGGTGGATGCTTGCCTTGGGGCTGGGTATGGCAATAACTGCGCTGCGCCATGCCTATCGGGCTTACCCGGGGTTTCGTGACGGGCTGGATGCCGCTTTGTTGAACGCGCCCCTGGCTGGCACACTGCTGAGGCGCTCAGCCATCGCCCGCTACGCCCGTACACTTTCAACCACCTTTGCCGCGGGCGTGCCATTGGTGCAGGCTCTGGACTCCGTGGCAGGCGCGGCAGGTAATGGGTTGTTCACAAAGGCGATCGAACATATGCGGCACGATGTATCCACAGGTGTGCCGTTGAACCAGTCCATGGCCCACAGCGGGCTGTTCCCCGGCATGGCCATCCAGATGACGGCCATCGGTGAAGAGTCGGGCACCCTGGACCTCATGCTGGAAAAAGTCGCCAACCACTATGAAGCCGATGTGGAGAACCTGGTCGATAACCTCACCAGCCTGATGGAGCCACTGATCATGGTGGTGTTGGGGGGCATTGTCGGCGCGTTGGTGATTGCGATGTATCTGCCGGTGTTCCAGTTGGGGTCGGCGTTTTGAGCCTGCTGCTGGGTGAACAACCCTGGGTCTTTGTCGGGATGGCGTTGGTGCTCGGCCTGATCGTCGGCAGCTTTCTCAACGTGCTGGTGTGGCGCCTGCCGAAGATGCTCGTGCGCGAATGGCGCGCCCAGGCCCAGGAAATACTCGGCCTGCCGGCCGACCCCGCCGGCCCTGTCTACAACCTGATGCATCCCAACTCGTGCTGTGCGCATTGCAGCCAGCCGATTCGCCCCTGGGAAAATATCCCGGTACTCAGCTACCTGCTACTCAAGGGGCGCTGCGCCCGCTGCCGCGAGTCTATCAGCGCGCGTTACCCCTTTACCGAACTGGCCTGTGCGCTGCTCTCGGCCATGGTCGCCTGGCATTTTGGCTTCGGCTGGCAAGCTGGCGCAGTGATGCTGCTGGGTTGGGGCCTGCTGGCGATGAGCCTGATCGACATCGATCATCAACTGCTGCCGGATGTGCTGGTGTTGCCACTGCTGTGGCTGGGGCTGGTCCTCAATAGCGGCGGCTTGTTGGCGACGCTGCCCGATGCGCTGTGGGGCGCAGTCATAGGCTATGTGTGCCTGTGGAGCGTGTTCTGGGTGTTCAAGGTTGTCACCGGCAAGGACGGCATGGGTTATGGCGATTTCAAGCTATTGGCCCTGCTCGGTGCCTGGGGTGGTTGGCAGATCCTGCCGATGACGCTGCTGATAGCGTCGCTGCTGGGCGTGTTCGCAGGCCTTGTCCTGATGCGTTTGCGCAAGTCCCAGGCATCGGTGCCGATGCCATTTGGCCCGTGCCTGGCAATTGCCGGCTGGATTGCATTGCTCTGGGGTGGTCAAATAACCGACTTCTATTTGCAGTCTGTCGGTTTCAGATGACCACTTGTGTCGCAACACCCTGGATTCTAGGCCTCACCGGCGGCATCGGCAGCGGTAAAAGCGCGGCCGCCCAGCACTTTATCGACCTGGGCATTGACCTGGTCGATGCCGACCATGCCGCACGCTGGGTGGTCGAACCCGGCCGGCCAGCACTCGCACGCATTGCCGAGCATTTTGGTGCAGGTGTGCTGCAGGCGGACGGCCAGTTGGACCGCGCCGCCCTGCGCAAGCTGATCTTTGAAGTTCCCGAAGAACGTCGCTGGCTGGAAGCCCTGCTGCACCCGTTGATTGGCGAAGAAATTCGCAGCCATCTGGCGCGTGCGCAATCGCCTTACGCGATCCTGGTCTCACCGCTGCTGATCGAGTCCGGCCAGTACAGCATGACCCAGCGCATCCTGGTGATCGACGTGCCGCAATCGCTGCAGATTCAGCGTACCCTGCAGCGCGACGGCATCAGCGAACAGCAGGTGCAGGCGATCCTCAAGGCTCAGTCCAGCCGTGAAGACCGTCTGAACCATGCCGATGACGTGCTGGTCAACGACAAGGACCTCGCCTGGCTGCACAGCGAGGTCGAGCGACTGCACCACTTTTACCTTACTTTGCGTGGAGGCCGATCATGAGCCAACCCTTGACCGTCGACTGCCCAACCTGCGGCGCACCCGTGGAATGGAAACCCGACAACCTCAACCGGCCGTTCTGCTCGGACCGCTGCAAGCTTATCGACCTTGGCGCCTGGGCCGCGGAAGAACACAAGATTCCGGTGAGCCCGGATGCCGAGGACGAGCTGTTCTCAGAAGACCTGCCGCCGCGCCACTAAGGCCGCATAAAGGCGTATTCCTGCTGGTCGTCGAGGTTTTCTGCAAGGTATTGCAGCTCGTCGGCCAGGTCTTCAAAACTGCGCACACCCTTGCTCTGCTGCACCACCGCACTGAGCATGGCGCGCAGGGTAAGGCCTGGGTCAAAACCGATTTCCTGCGCCGCATCCTGGCTTCTGCGCAACTCTTGCCGCGCCCATTCGTACACACTCATAGTCTGTGCCCCGCCCTGCTCAGTAAAATTTCGCAGAGCATGGGCCTGCGCGGCCGCCTGGGATTTGATCTGGATCAACGCCGCGAATCGTCATCCTTCCACGGCGCCGACAGGTAGCGCGTACGGTTGAAGGTCTCCAGCCATTCCGGGCAGAACACCACCAGGGCACTGATGACCATGCCGTTGATAAACGCCTCGGGGAAGATGATCAGCCACAGGTAACCGACGAAGTCTT
This sequence comes from Pseudomonas sp. PA-5-4B, assembly GCF_021606215.1. NCBI lineage: Bacteria > Pseudomonadati > Pseudomonadota > Gammaproteobacteria > Pseudomonadales > Pseudomonadaceae > Pseudomonas > Pseudomonas sp. PA-5-4B. Next base: position 9,625 of record NZ_WKDB01000008.1, read on the forward strand.
CCAGCCACTCGGGCATGGCAAAACGGCCGTCAAACCACAACAACCCCAACGCCGCCAGCAGGCACAGCAGTGCCGACAGCGCTGCGGCGAAAAAGCCGGAACAGAAGATATACACAAAGGGGTTGCGCGGTTGCGCCCGCTCCACCAGCAGCGCGCAGGTCTCGGTGACCAGCACCGGCAAACCAATCAGCAGCAAACCATTGACCCCGACCGCCGCCAGGTCCTGGCGCCCCAGCAGCACCAAACCCAATTGCGCGGCCAACCCGCCGACGATAGCCAGGGGCCAATCCAGCAGCAGGGTCACGGCGGTCATGCCGATAAAGTGGTAAGACACACCGGTGTCGAAATCCCGCCGTACCAGCCAGAGCATAAACAGGGCAAACACGGTGCCGAACAGCAAATGCTGGCGCCGCCGGTCGGCAAACAACTCGACCCACGGTGCGCGCAGGATCGCCCACATGACCAATGGCGCGTAAAACAGCCAGCCAATGATGAGCGTTTGCGGCGCCAACACTGCAGCGCTGATCACGAGCGTAATGCCTTTGCAGAAAACCTCACCACACACCTCGTCCATGCAGTTGCTGTTGAATGAGCAGTCTACACCGGCGTTTCAAAGCAAGACTTCCTGCGGTCATCAATTGGACGCTAAGCTGCCAATATGGATGACTCAGATTATTTGCGCCTGCTCACCGTAGCGGCCGAACAAGCCAATGCGTTCCTGTCCAATGCCCGCAAATGGGAGCGTGAGCGTTGGGTCTGCCAGCGCCTGCTGCAAGGCTTGAACGTGCCTTACCGTGCCGAAGAGTTTCACCCCGCCGGCCAAGAGCCGCCGGACGTGTTGTTTCGCGACGCCAGTTTCGAAGTTTTTTTCGTATTGGATGAAGGCCGGCGCCTGAACGACGAATGGCGTGATGAGTTGCTGCGGCGGCGCAGTGCGTTTTCCTTGAGCCAGTTGGTGCGACGCGAAGCCAAGCCACGGCGCATTCCGGCCCATGAATTCCTGCTGCGCCTGGCGCCGACGTTGCGCAAAAAGGCACATAACTACAAAGAACGCGGCATAGACCTGGGCGAGTTGGACCTGATTGCCTTCACCAGCCTCAAGCGTGAAGTGCTGGACCTCAACAGCCATTTCCCACCGCCTACCGAATACCTGCGCCAAGGGTGGCGCTCGCTGTCGTTGGTAGGCCCGACCTTTGCGCGCGTACTGTTTGCCCACCCGGACGCACCGGACTTCTTGCGCAACAACCTGGGGCGCAGCATAGTATTCGACGTGGGCATCAGCCTGTGACGCCGGCACCGGCTACGCTTGTGGCGAACCCGCCAACCTTCTGGCTGTAACGTGGCGCCCTTTTGCAACGTCTACCTGACGAGGCCTTTATGACCAGCCGCCTGAACCCCGATGACCAACAGCATGTCGAAGAGTACCTGCAACTCTCCCAAAACCGAGTCGAGCGCAAGCCTTTCCGGCCGTGGCTGCTCCTAGGTGTTGTGCTGTTGGCGGTGATCGGGCTCGGCCTGCTGAGCCGCCTTTTGAGTTACCTGACGCTATGAGCTGCATCGCGCTCGCGAGGGTAACTGCTCCGATTTCTTTTAGCCTTGCGAGATATCCCCATGACCCATCGTATTATTATCGTCGGCGGCGGCGCCGGCGGCCTGGAGTTGGCTACCCGCCTGGGTAAGACTCTGGGCAAGCGCGGCACCGCCAGCATCACGCTGGTGGACGCCAACCTCACCCATATCTGGAAACCGCTGCTGCACGAAGTGGCCGCCGGTTCGCTGAACTCTTCGGAAGACGAGCTCAATTACGTCGCCCAGGCCAAATGGAACCACTTCGAGTTCCAACTGGGGCGCATGAGCGGGCTTGACCGTGAACAGAAAAAAATCCAGCTGGCCGCGACCCTCGATGAAGAAGGCCGTGAGCTGGTGCCTGCGCGCGTGCTGGGTTATGACAGCCTGGTGATCGCAGTCGGCAGCACCACCAACGATTTCGGCACCGAGGGCGCGGCGCAGCACTGTCTGTTCCTCGACACCCGCAAACAGGCCGAGCGCTTCCATCAACAATTGCTCAACCACTATCTGCGCGCCCATGCGGGCCAGACCGACGTGGAAGAGAACATCAGCGTCGCTATCGTCGGCGCTGGTGCGACGGGCGTCGAATTGGCCGCTGAACTGCACAACGCCGCCCATGAGCTGGCTGCCTATGGCCTGGACCGCATTAAACCGGAAAACATGCACATCACCCTGATCGAAGCCGGCCCACGGGTATTGCCCGCGCTGCCGGAGCGGATCGGCGGGCCTGTGCACAAAACCCTGGAGAAACTTGGGGTAACGGTACTGACCAACTCGGCGGTCAGCGAAGTGACCGCGGATGCGTTGATCACCAGCAGCGGCCAGGTCATTCCAGCGAGCCTCAAGGTCTGGGCTGCGGGTATCCGCGCACCGGCCTTCCTCAAGGATATTGACGGGCTGGAAACCAACCGCATCAATCAATTGCAGGTATTGCCGACGCTGCAAACCACCCGTGATGAAAACATCTTCGCCTTTGGCGACTGCGCCGCCTGCCCGCAACCGGGCACCGACCGCAATGTGCCGCCACGCGCCCAGGCCGCTCACCAGCAGGCTTCACTGTTGGCCAAGTCGCTGAAACTGCGGATCGAAGGCAAGGACCTGCCGTCCTACAAGTACACCGACTACGGTTCGCTGATCTCGCTGTCGCGTTTTTCGGCGGTGGGTAACTTGATGGGCAACCTGACGGGCAGCGTGATGCTCGAAGGCTGGCTGGCGCGGATGTTCTACGTGTCGCTGTACCGCATGCACCAGATGGCGCTGTACGGGTTCTTCCGCACGGCGATGTTGATGCTGGGCAGCAAGATTGGGCGCGGGACTGAGCCGCGGCTCAAGCTCCATTAACAACACAAACTAATGTGGGAGCTGGCTTGCCCGCGATGGCGATCGATCAGCACAAGATGCACAGGCTGATACACCGCTATCGCAGCGGTGCGACGATTCGACAAGCCAGCTCCCACATTTTTTGCGTAATATTTAAGATTTGCGCGCACAAAAAAAATCCCCGTATCTTTCGATACGAGGATTTTTAATATGGTCGGGGTAAGGGGATTCGAACTCCTGACATCCTGCTCCCAAAGCAGGCGCGCTACCGGACTGCGCTATACCCCGGTAAAAAAAAGGCGACCTCTCAGTCGCCTTCTTCGATCAGTGCTTTTGGCCTCTGATCTTAAGATTCGATTCCAGCGTTAACTGGTCTCAAAAATGGTGGGTCGTGTGGGATTCGAACCTACGACCAATTGGTTAAAAGCCAACTGCTCTACCAACTGAGCTAACGACCCAAAAATGGTCGGGGTAAGGGGATTCGAACTCCTGACATCCTGCTCCCAAAGCAGGCGCGCTACCGGACTGCGCTATACCCCGGTTTTGAAATTGGCTCCGTGACCAGGACTCGAACCTGGGACCCAATGATTAACAGTCATTTGCTCTACCGACTGAGCTATCACGGAACTACATATTTCAAATTTACAACTTTTACTGCTTTTACTGCTTTGTAACCTTCTCTTCGGCTTGTCCGTATCGCTACGTTCACGTCTCTGAGGCGCGCTATTCTACAATCTTAAAAACCCCTGTCAACCCTTTAAATTGCTTTTAAGACAATGATTTGCGCTTGTTTCTGATTTCTTCTTGGGGAGAAGAAATCCGTGGGCTGACGTTGCTGCGGGGCGCACTTTACAAGCCTTTGCCTTACAGTTCAACGCCCTATCGAAAAAAAAGGCCCCGCAATGCGGGGCCTCCTCTTATCGCCATACAGGTCGGGCTCAGTGGAAGACGATTTGGTCGTTTTCCACCGTGGCCGCCACGCTGGTCCCCGGCATGAAGCTGCCCGACAGGATCAACTGCGCCAAGGGATTCTCGATCCAGCGCTGAATCGCACGTTTCAGAGGCCGTGCGCCGTACACGGGGTCGTAACCCACCGCGATCAACTTGTCCAACGCCTCGCTGCTCAGCTCCAGGTCAAGCTCACGCTCGGCCAGGCGGCTACGCAGACGGCCCAGCTGGATCTCGGTAATACCCGCGATCTGATCCCGCGCCAGAGGCTCGAAGATCACCACTTCATCGACCCGGTTGATAAATTCCGGGCGGAAGTGCGAGGTCAGCGCATCCATCACCGCAGCGCGCTGGGCCTCACGATCACCGACCAGCTCCTGGATCTGCGCCGAGCCCAGGTTAGAGGTCATCACGATCACCGTATTGCGAAAGTCCACAGTGCGCCCGTGGCTGTCCGTCAACCGACCATCTTCCAGCACCTGCAGCAAGATGTTGAACACATCCGGGTGGGCCTTCTCGACCTCATCCAGCAGGATCACCGAGTAAGGCTTACGCCGCACGGCTTCGGTCAGGTAACCGCCTTCTTCATAGCCCACATAGCCTGGTGGAGCACCGATCAGGCGAGCCACCGAGTGTTTCTCCATGAATTCGGACATATCGATGCGCACCATGGCCTCTTCAGTATCAAAGAGGAACTCGGCCAATGCCTTGCACAGCTCGGTCTTACCCACGCCGGTTGGGCCGAGGAACATAAACGAGCCGCTCGGACGATTCGGGTCGGACAAACCGGCCCGCGAACGCCGTACCGCATTGGACACTGCCACCACGGCCTCTTCCTGGCCGATGACGCGCTGGTGCAGCAGGCTTTCCATTTTCAGCAGCTTGTCGCGCTCGCCTTCAAGCATTTTCGACACGGGAATGCCGGTCCACTTGGAGACCACTTCGGCAATTTCTTCCTCGGTCACCTTGCTGCGCAGCAGCTGATTCTCGGGCTTGCCGTGCTGGTCAACCATTTGCAGGCTGCGCTCCAGGTCCGGGATCACCCCGTACTGCAACTCGGCCATGCGGTTCAGGTCGCCTTTACGGCGCGCGGCTTCCAGCTCCTGACGGGACTGCTCGATCTTTTGCTGGATCTGCGCAGAACCCTGCACTTCGGCTTTTTCCGAGGTCCAGATTTCTTCGAGGTCCGAATACTCGCGTTCCAGACGCAGGATTTCTTCCTGAAGTTTTTCCAGGCGTTTCTTCGCTGCGTCGTCCTCTTCTTTCTTAAGTGCCTGGGATTCAACTTTCAGCTGAATCAGGCGCCGATCCAGGCGGTCGAGCACTTCCGGCTTGGAATCGATCTCCATGCGAATGCGGCTGGCCGCTTCGTCGATCAGGTCGATGGCCTTGTCCGGCAACTGACGGTCGGTGATATAGCGATGGCTCAGTTTGGCCGCCGCAATGATCGCGCCGTCAGTGATCGCCACCTTGTGGTGCACCTCATAACGCTCTTTGAGGCCACGCAGGATGGCGATGGTGTCTTCTTCGCTCGGTTCTTCCACCAATACTTTCTGGAAGCGGCGCTCAAGGGCCGCGTCCTTTTCAATGTACTGACGGTATTCGTTGAGCGTGGTCGCGCCAACGCAATGCAACTCACCCCGAGCCAATGCGGGCTTAAGCATATTGCCGGCATCCATCGAACCTTCGCCCTTGCCGGCGCCGACCATGGTGTGCAGTTCATCGATAAACAGAATGATCTGCCCTTCCTGTTTCGACAGTTCATTAAGCAGGGACTTCAGGCGTTCTTCGAACTCGCCACGGAACTTGGCACCGGCGATCAGCGAACCCATGTCCAGCGACAACAAGCGCTTGCCTTTAAGGCCGTCCGGCACTTCACCATTGATGATGCGCTGGGCCAGGCCTTCGGCAATCGCGGTCTTACCCACGCCAGGCTCACCGATCAGCACAGGGTTGTTCTTGGTGCGGCGTTGCAACACCTGGATGGTGCGACGAATTTCGTCGTCACGGCCGATCACCGGGTCCAGCTTGCCTTCTTCGGCGCGCTTGGTCAGGTCGACGGTGTATTTGTCCAGGGCCTGGCGCGACTCCTCATGATTGGGGTCATTCACCGCCTCGCCGCCACGCAGGTTGTTGATGGCGTTTTCCAGGGCTTTTTTGCTCACGCCCTGGCCCAGCAACAATTTGCCAAGCTTGCTGTTGTCGTCCATCGCGGCGAGCAGCACCAGTTCGCTGGAAATGAACTGGTCACCTTTCTGCTGGGCCAGGCGATCGGCCTGGTTAAGCAGGCGCGCCAAGTCCTGCGACATGTTCACGTCGCCGGTAGGGTTTTGGATTTTCGGCAGTTGGTCGAGCTCTTTGCTCAACTCCTTGCGCAAGCTGTTGACGTCAAAGCCCACCTGCATCAGCAAGGGTTTAATAGAACCACCTTGCTGTTCCAGGAGCGCCTGCATCAAGTGCGCAGGCTCAATCGCCGGGTGGTCGAGGCCGACCGCCAGGGATTGGGAATCCGAGAGTGCCAACTGCAATTTGCTGGTTAAACGATCAATACGCATTAGTCACCTTCCTTTTGAGCAGGCCGGAGCTAGAAATACACATCCTGAATGAAGAAACCTGCCAGATACCCTTATAGATGGGGTGGATTCTGGAAGATTCAAGCAACTGATCCTTGATGTGGATCAGCATTGACCCAAGTCAGGAGAGTCTAGCGCTCAAGCCAGATAAGGGAGGCGAACCGACCGGTGCGCGGGCTGCGACGATAGGAAAAGAAGCGTGGGTCGGTAACGGTGCATAAACCGCCACCATATACAGCGGTGACACCGCGCGCGGCCAGGCGCAGGCGCGCCAACTGGTAAATATCGGCCATGTACTTGCCGGGGTTGCGGCTAGGTACAAAGGCCTCGGCCGTGGTCGGCAATTGCTGCATGAAGGCTTCACGCACTTCGGGGCCGACCTCAAACGCTTGCGGGCCAATGGCCGGGCCTAGCCACACCAGTACTTCATCGGGCTCGGCATTCAAGCTTTCAAACGCAGCCTCCAATACACCGGCCGCCAGCCCGCGCCAACCGGCATGGGCAGCCGCCACACGTGTGCCGGCGCGGTTGCAGAACAACGCGGGCAGGCAATCGGCGGTCATTGAGGTGCAGGCGACGCCGGGCGTGCTGGTCCAACTGCCATCCGCTTCGACAATGCGATCCGGATCAGCCTCGACCACGCGCACCCCGTGGACTTGGCGCAGCCAGGCCGGCTGAATATCAAAGGTATCAGTGAGGCGGCGGCGATTTTCAAGGACGGCCCCAAGACTGTCCTCGACATGATCGCCCAGATTAAGGCTGTCGAACGGCGCCAGACTGACGCCGCCCGCACGGGTGGTGACGCAGGCTTTGACTCCCGACGGCGCGGGCCAGTCAGGAATCAGCCAGTCACTCATCCTACAAACGCCTCGCGATCCTGCTTGAGCAGCGACAACAACCAGACCAGATCGTCCGGCAGAGGCGATTCCCAGCTCATCCGCTTACCGCTCGTCGGATGATCCAGCTCCAGGAAACGTGCATGCAGTGCCTGGCGCGGGAAGGTTTTCAGCGATTCAACCATGGTCTGGCTGGCCGCTGGCGGAATACGGAAGCGACCACCGTAGGCCGGATCTCCGACCAACGGGAAGTTGATGTGCGCCATATGCACGCGAATCTGGTGCGTGCGGCCGGTCTCCAGCTTCACCCGCACATGCGTGTGGGAGCGGAAACGCTCCAGCACACGGTAGTGGCTGACGGCCGGCTTGCCGCCTTCCATCACAGCCATACGCTGGCGCTGCTGGCCGTGGCGGCCGATCGGGGCGTTGATCTTGCCACCCGCCACCACCACGCCGATCACGATGCATTCGTAGATCCTGCTGACACTGCGGGCCTGCAATTGTGTGACCAACTGCGTCTGCGCCTGAATGGTCTTGGCCACCACCATCAAGCCGGTGGTGTCCTTGTCCAGGCGGTGCACGATGCCGCAGCGCGGCACGTTGACGATGTCCGGCACGTGGTGCAACAAGGCATTGAGCAAAGTGCCATCAGCGTGCCCGACCGCCGGGTGAACCACCAGGCCTGCAGGTTTGTTGATGACCAGGATGTCATCGTCTTCATAGACGATATCCAGCTCGATGTCTTGGGCGACCCATTCTCCCTGGGCTTCCTGCTCGGCAGTCAGCTCAAGAATCGCACCGCCATGGACTATGTCTCGCGGGCGGATAACCGCTCCATCCACAGTCAGGCGGCCGTCTTTGATCCAGGCGGAAAGGCGCGAGCGCGAGTGCTCAGCGAATAATTGTGCGGCGACTTGATCGAGGCGTTGGCCGCCCAATTCGGACGGCACCTCTGCGCGAAGTTCAATTTTATCGGACATGCTCAGACTAGGCGTGGCACAGCCTTTGGTTTCGGCTGCGCGCTTGTGGTTAAATACGGCGTCTTTTGCCCCGAGGCTTTCAACGGGGCGCTCATCATAACAGGACGGCCCCGCCCAAGACAGCGGCCGTCATAGGGACGCAAGCCGCCATGCAAGTGAAACACCTGCTGCTGATCGCCATCCTCGCCATGACTGCTGCTTGCTCGTCAACAAAGGAAGTCGTCGACGAAAACCTGAGCGAAGTCGAGCTGTATCAATTAGCTCAAAAAGACTTGGACAATAATAGCTACACCAGTGCCACAGCCAAGCTGAAGGCCCTGGAGTCGCGCTATCCGTTCGGGCGCTATGCCGACCAGGCACAGCTCGAGCTGATCTACGCCAACTACAAGAACGCGGAGCCGGAAGCTGCAAAATCCGCCGCCGAGCGTTTCATCCGCCTGCACCCGCAGCACCCGAACGTGGACTACGCCTACTACATGAAGGGCCTGACCTCGTTCGACCAGGACGTTGGCCTGCTGGCGCGCTTCCTGCCGCTGGACATGACCAAGCGTGACCCTGGTGCTGCCCGCGACTCCTTCAACGAGTTCGCCCAGCTCACCAGCCGCTACCCCAACAGCCGCTACTCGCCGGACGCCAAGCAGCGCATGATCTACCTGCGCAACCTGCTGGCGTCCTACGAGATTCACGTGGCCGACTACTACCTGACCCGTCAGGCGTATGTAGCTGCCGCCAACCGTGGTCGTTATGTAGTTGAGAACTTCCAGGAGACCCCATCCGTGGGTGACGGCCTGGCGGTGATGACCCAGGCTTACCAGGCATTGCACCTGGATGCATTGGCAACCACCAGCCTGGAAACCCTGAAGCTCAACTACCCGGACTCCCCAAGTCTGAAAGACGGCCAGTTCGTGCCTCGGGTAGCTGAAGCAGACAACCGTTCCTGGTTGAGCAAATACACCCTGGGCCTGATCAGTTCCCGCCCACCGTTGCCGCCGGGCGAAACCCGCGCCAACCAGGACGTGATGAAGCAGTTCCAGGACGCCAAGGAAGCCATTCCTTCGGAGCTCAAGCCGCATGACGCCAATGGCGACGTGATCGAAGAAGAAGCACCCCAGGCCCTGGGCAACAATGAAGACCGTTCGTGGTTCAGCTACATGACCTTCGGCGTGTTTGACTGATTGCACACAGCGTCATCAAGAAGGAGCCTCTCGAGGCTCCTTTTTTGTGGACGTCTTGTTATTGCGCTGTGCGCTTGCCACGCGCTTGGCTAAACTGGCGCATTCCCTGTCGAGAAACTGCCCATCATGCTTCGTCTACTGTTCTGGATTGCCGTCATTGCTGCCGCGGTATGGTTCTGGCGCAAATTCAAAAGCCCGGCGGCTAGACAGCAACGCTCCGCCGAGCCGGGCGCGGCCCTGATGGTGCGCTGCGCCCACTGCGGCGTGCACCTGCCGCAGGATCGCGCACTCAATTCACGCCAGGAGTGGTACTGCACCCAGGCGCACCTGGAACAAGGGCCGAAGTCTATTCAGCGTTGATCCGACCGGCGGGCGCATACGGCGCCGGGTCAATGATCGGGGGACGCCCCAACAGCAAGTCAGCGAACAGTTGACAGGATGCCGGCGCGAGCACCAGCCCATTGCGATAATGCCCGCAGTTGAGCCAAAGCCCTTTGAAACCGGGCACTTCACCGATGTAAGGGATACCTTCCGGTGAACCGGGGCGCAAACCGGCCCAGTGACCTACGACCTGCGCGTCTGCCAGCGCGGGAATCAACTCCACCGCCGATGCCTTGAGACTTTCCAAGGCCGACTCGGTCGGGGTCTTGTCGAACCCTTCATGCTCCAGCGTGCTGCCGATCAGAATGTGCCCGTCACGCCGCGGGATCGCATAACGCCCTTTGGCCAGCACCATGCTCGACAAAAAATCCGACGCACATTTGTACAAAATCATTTGGCCTTTGACCGGCTCCACTGGCAGCGACAGACCCAGCTTGCCGAGTATTTCGCCGCTCCAGGCGCCCGCAGCCAGCACCACCTGATCGCCCAGGATCGGCCCCGCAGCGGTATTTACACCCACGACGTTGCCACCTTCAATAACAAACCCCTCCACTTCGCACTGCTCATGAAGGGTCACGCCCGGCAACGCCAACAGCGCAGCCTTGAGGGATTTGACCAGACGCGGGTTGCGCACATTGGCCACGTTCGCCATGTAGATCGCCTGGGAATATCCACCGCCCAGCACCGGCACGGCATCATGGGCGGCCGACACATCTACCTTGCTCAACGGGCGACCTTCTCGGGCAGCCCAAGCCAACGCTTGGGCTTCATCTTCCAGGTCCAACCAGTACAGGCCTGTGGTGTGAACCTCTGGATCAACCCCGGTGGCCGCAAACAGCCGCTCTGCCAACTGCGGGTAAAAATCCTGCGACCAATGGGCCAGTGCGGTGACCGCCGGGCTGTAGCGCCATGGATACAGCGGCGAAACAATGCCGCCACCCGCCCAGGAAGACTCCTGCCCAAGCCCCGACCGCTCCAGCAGCACCACGGCCTGCCCCTCCGTGGCCAGGTTAAACGCGGTCAACAAGCCGATGACACCGCCACCGACAATCACCACTTGCTGTTGCTTAGCCATCATTTGATCCAGCCGATAAAAAGGGAAAAGCGCACCCGGCGCCCATTCATCCAGTACTCTCATCATTGCCCCCAACACGCCTGGCGCGACATTTCAGGTATCGCGCCCGGGTTGCTGCGCACGCCGGTGCTGGACAAGCTGAACTCACCGCATGGGTCATTTGCCATGATGGCGCCGACTGCAGGCGAGGCGACCAGTGTGAATGACTGGGGGCTCAATGCAGTGCTGATTCTATAGTGATCATTGCCGGCACTGGCGCCGCTTGCATCAATAAAAGTGCCGTGGCGCGTGTAAAAACGTTCGAGGTGCTGCGCCTGCTCAATCAACAGTGCAACGATCTGCGCGCGGTAGGCTTTTTTCACCTGCCCGGTATACGCGGGGTAAGCAATCCCGGCCAAAAACGCGATGATCGCGACCGCGCCCAGTAACTCGATCAGGGTAAAACCTTGGCAATCCTTGCCCATTGATACGCTCCTTACTAGTGAAGTTGTCGCCATAGCACCCGATGAACGCTCAGATCGCCCTCTACCTGTGCATAGACCGCCTCCAGCACCGTGCGCACTTGGCCACTGCTCCCAACCGCCGTCACGCGGTACAACGCGGCCGGTGTTTCGGCAGGCAAACCCGCCATCCCCACGCCCACTCCCAGGGATTGCACGCCATACAGGCCGCCCTTCAGGGCAACCCAAGTGACTGCTGACACGGGGTTTGTGCCTGCCTCTATCACCTGCGACGACTCGACCGGCGGCGCACAGGAATTGATTGCCCGACACACCGGCAGTGTCGCGCCTGCCCGCCGGATCACCGACTCACCCAACCGCAGGCCACTTTCGGCGCTTTGGAATGACTGGTTTCGATGCCATACGCTGCCGGTAATCTTTTGTTGGGACACCGCCCCTTGCATCGATGCCAGGCCGATCAGTGACAGCACCAGCAGAAACACCAGGCTGATCAGTAAAACCATGCCGGCTTGCCCTGCATAAAAGCGTTGATGATTGAACATGCTGCCCTACCCCAACCGGTTTCGCAGGGCTGCGACGACGCTGTAGGCCTGATCTTTCACGCGCCCGGTCGGGTCTTGCAGCGTCATGCGCAGGCGTACGCTGCGGATCAGCGATTCATCCGCCGGGCTGGCGTCATAGCGCGCTACCTGAGGCGAACCTGGTTTGCCCGCCACGCCGAAACTGATGTCGAAGGCCTGCACGTTGTCCAACAGCACCGCCTTGGCCGGCGCCGCAGGCGTACTGACCTTCAATTGCCCAGTTTCATAGGTGTAGGTGAGTTGGCGCAGCGCAAAGCGGATCTGCCCTGGCATCGGTGGCGGTGAATTCCCCGCGTAGGCTTGGGCCGTGCCGAGGCAGTCAGAGAGCACCGTCCAGTCAGGCGTGCCGCCCTCACCTGCGACATCGGCGGTGACCAGCGTCAGCGACCAGGAACTGCCTGCAGAATGCCAACCCACAGGTTGATCAAAGGCTGGGGGTGCGTTGTCGATAGCGGCTGTCGCCAGGCAGCCGAACATGCCCGCCTGGCGGATATCCCGGATCATCTTGCCCAGCACAAACCGCGCGTCATCCTGCAGCAGCATGGCGGCCTGTTGGCTGGCTTGAGTCGCGCGAGCGCTGATCGTCACCTGGCTGACACCCAGCACCAGCAGCAACCCGACAGCCAGCGCGAGCAACAACTCCACCAGGCTGAAGCCACGGACAAAGCTTCTCATTGAGGCACCTGCGGGTCGCTGGTAATGCGGCTGGTGAGGGTGAAGGTTTCCCGCGCCCCGGGCGTATTCGCCCCACGGGCATCATCCCAACTGATGCTCACGGTTACCTCGCCACCGCTGATCACCACCGAGCCTTTGGCGTCCTCGCCGGCGAAGCCGATGATATTGGCTTCGAAGTCATGCAGGTCCAGGTCCCGCACGCTGGCCGTCGCGCTAAGGACGGGGGCGGTTTGCGCGCCCCCCCATGCATAGTCGGCACCTGAGTTGGCGCGGATTCGGTCGAGCATATCGTAGGCAATGAAACTGGCCTGGCTGGTCATCCTTGAGCTGTCGGTGTACTTGAGTGCATTGAGCTGGGTCACTGCGGCGCCCAGCAGCCCGACGGCGAGAATCAGCACCGCCACCAGCACTTCGATCAAGGTCATGCCGGTTTGCTGTCGAGGCAGCACGCAGGGAAAAAGTCTGTTCGGGCAGGCAAGCATTACCGTCGTCATCCGTGTCGAAGGCTGAAAAAAGCAGCGCAATGCTGCTGTGAGACCCAAGACTAGCGCCGGTTTTTGGCTCGCGCTGCTATCGGAACAAAGGGAAATACTTTGGACATAAAGGCCATCATTCAGCCCCGCCGCCGGGCGCTATACCTAGGTCTCCAAACCCATTTTTACCCTTGCCCATGGAGGGACAGACTATGCAACAACGCGGTTTCACCCTGATCGAACTTCTGTTCGGCCTGTTACTGGGCGGCATCCTGGTGACCGTGGCAGTGCCCGCCTTCAAGGGGTTGCTTGCGTCGCAGCAGCAACGCAGCGCGGCACACTCACTTGCCGAAGGCCTGCGGTTGGCGCGCACTGAGGCAATCACCCGCAATCGCGCAGTGATCATTCAGGCGCTGGAGAACGATTGGAGCCGAGGATGGCAAATCATCGTGGATACAAGCGGGCGCGGCGAGCCGGGTACCGACAACCCTATACTGCTGGAACGGCAGGGCAATGGGCGCGTGCTGATGGCGGGCAATGGGCCAGTCAAGAACCAGGTACGCTTCAGCGGGCTGGGTGAGCCGGTGTTTGCGGGAGGTGGCTTCCGCGCCGGTACGGTGCACATCTGCGGCACCGACCCGGTACAGAGCCTCTATCAAGTGGTGCTGGCGCCCAGCGGGCGCATCAGCCTGCGCAGTGAGGCCACCGAGCAGGCGCTGTGCGGCTCCGGCACCGTGGCACTCAGAGCAGCGAACGAACCCGCAGCTCTTTGGGCATGGAGAACGTGATGTTCTCTTCGCGACCGGCCAATTCATCCGCGCCGGTGGCGCCCCAGGCCTGCAGTTGCTGGATCACACCGCGCACCAGCACTTCTGGAGCGGAAGCCCCTGCGGTGATGCCAATACGCTCAACGCCGTCGAACCAACTGCGCTGCATGTCTTCAGCGCCATCGATCAGGTAGGCCGGCGTGGCCATGCGTTCAGCCAGTTCGCGCAAGCGGTTGGAGTTGGAGCTGTTGGGGCTGCCGACCACCAGAACCACATCGCATTCGTCGGCCAGTTGCTTGACCGCGTCCTGGCGGTTTTGCGTGGCGTAGCAGATGTCATCCTTACGTGGGCCGCCAATTGCCGGGAAACGCGTGCGCAGGGCATCGATCACACGGCTGGTGTCGTCCATCGACAGGGTGGTTTGCGTCACGAAGGCCAGGCGATCAGGGTTTTGAACCTGCAACTCGGCCACGTCTTTTTCGTCTTCTACCAAGTAGATGGCGCCGCCATTACTGGCGTCGTACTGCCCCATGGTGCCTTCGACTTCCGGGTGACCGGCGTGGCCGATCAGGATGCATTCACGGCCGTCGCGGCTATAGCGCGCGACTTCGATATGCACCTTGGTCACCAGCGGGCAGGTGGCGTCAAACACCTTGAGGCCACGGCCCGCCGCTTCGGTACGTACTGCCTGGGACACGCCGTGGGCGCTGAAGATGACGATAACGTCGTCCGGCACCTGGTCGAGTTCTTCGACAAAGATAGCCCCGCGTGCGCGCAGGTCTTCAACCACGAATTTGTTGTGGACGACTTCATGGCGCACGTAAATCGGCGGCCCGAACACTTCCAGGGCGCGATTGACGATTTCGATCGCCCGGTCCACACCGGCGCAGAAGCCACGGGGGTTGGCGAGTTTGATTTGCATGCTGTGCCTCGTGTCTTGCAGGGCAAGAAATTGGATCAACTCAACTCTACAGGAGTAAGCCCCTGTGGGAACCGGGCTTGCCCGCGATGCAAACGACCGGGTGTATCAGGTACACCGAGGTGATGCTATCGCAGGCAAGCCAGCTCCCACACAAGCCGGCCCCATAAGCGCCGGTTTCGTCAGTCAGAGCGCTTTAACGTCGATGATTTCAACGTCAAACGTCAAGGTTTTACCGGCCAACGGGTGGTTGAAGTCGATGGTCACTTGCGCGTCATCGAAGGTTTTAACCACGCCGGGCAGCTCGGTGTTCGCCGCATCGTTGAAGATCACCAACAGGCCTTCCGACAGGTCCATGTCCTGGAACTGCGAGCGCGGGATGATCTGCACGTTTTGCGGGTTGGGCTGGCCAAAGGCGTTTTCCGGCAGGATCTGCAAGGTGCGCTTGTCGCCGGCCTTGAAACCGAACAGTGCCGCTTCAAAACCCGGCAGCAGGTTGCCATCACCGACTTTGAAGGTCGCCGGGGCTTTGTCGAACGTGCTGTCGACCGTGTCGCCATTCTCCAGGCGCAGTGCGAAATGCAAAGTGACTTCCGTGTTCTGGCCGATGCGTTGCTCAGCCAATACCTGATCAGTCATTGACGGTCTCTCCGGTTTTCTTGCTTTTGAACATGTCCAACGCCAGCATGATTGCACCGACGGTGATGGCGCTGTCGGCAAAGTTGAACGCCGGGAAGTACCAGCGGTTCTGCCAATGCACCAGAATAAAGTCGATCACATGGCCCAGGGCAATGCGGTCGTACAGGTTGCCCAGCGCGCCGCCCAGCACCAAGGCCAGGGCAATGGCGAGCCAGGTATCATCACGGCCCAGACGCTTGAGCCAGACCACCAGCACAGCGCTGACAACCACCGCGATCAAGGCAAACAGCCAGCGCTGCCAGCCGCCGCTGCCCGCCAGGAAGCTGAAGGCAGCACCGGTGTTGTAGGCCAGGGTCCAGCTGAAGTAGTCAGGAATGACCACAATCTGCTGGAACATCTGCAGGGAGCCTTCGAAATGAGCCTTGCTGACCTGGTCAATGACCAGGACCAGCACGCTCAGCACGAGCAAACCCAGACGTCCGAAACGACTGGAAGCATTAGGCATAGTGGCGAACCTCGCCAGCACCGCTGATGTTGTCGACGCAACGACCGCAGATTTCCGGATGCTCTGGGTTCACGCCGACGTCTTCACGGCAGTGCCAGCAACGGGCGCACTTAGGAAAGGCCGACTTGACCACTTTGAGCTTGAGGCCCGGCACTTCGGTGGCCACTGCGTCCGCAGGTGCCTGGGCAAACGGTGCCAGGCTCGCGGTCGAGGTGATCAGTACGAAGCGCAGTTCGTTGCTCAGCTTGGCCAGGTCGGCGGTCAGGCCTTCCTCGGCAAACAGGGTGACTTCGGCTTGCAGGTTGCCACCGACGGCCTTGGCCGCGCGCTGAACTTCCAGCTCCTTGTTCACCGCAACCTTGACGGCCATCACGCCTTCCCAGTACTCGCGGCCCAGTTCGAAGTTGGCCGGCAATTCGGTCAGGCCTTCGTACCAGGTGTTGAGCATCACCGATTCGTTACGCTCGCCCGGCAGGTATTCCCACAGTTCGTCAGCGGTGAAGGCCAGGATCGGTGCGATCCAGCGCACCAGCGCTTCAGAGATGTGGTACAGCGCGGTCTGCGCCGAGCGGCGCGCCTTGCTGTTGGCGCCGGTGGTGTACTGGCGGTCCTTGATGATATCGAGGTAGAAACCACCCAGCTCCTGCACGCAGAAGTTGTGGATCTTGGAGTACACGTTCCAGAAACGGTATTCGCCGTAGTGTTCCTGCAACTCGCGCTGCAGCAACAGCGTACGGTCCACGGCCCAACGGTCCAGGGCGAGCATGTCCTCGGCCGGCAGGATGTCGGTGGCCGGGTTGAAACCGGTCAGGTTCGACAGCAGGAAGCGTGCGGTATTACGGATACGGCGGTAGGCATCGGCGCTACGGGCCAGGATCTGGTCCGACACGGCGATTTCGCCCGAGTAATCGGTCGAGGCGACCCACAGACGCATGATATCGGCGCCCAGGGTGTCGTTGATCTTTTTCGGCTCGATCACGTTTTTCAGCGACTTGGACATCTTGCGGCCCGTCTCGTCGACGGTGAAGCCGTGGGTCAGCAGTTCGCGGTACGGCGCGTGGTTGTCGATGGCGCAGCCGGTCAGCAACGACGAGTGGAACCAGCCACGGTGTTGGTCCGAGCCTTCCAGGTACAGGTCGGCACGCGGGCCGGTGGCGTGACCCATCGGGTGCGAACCGCGCAGCACGTGCCAGTGGGTGGTACCCGAGTCGAACCACACGTCGAGGGTGTCGCTGATCTTGTCGTACAGCGGCGCTTCGTCGCCCAGCAGTTCGGCGGCGTCCAGCTTGAACCAGGCTTCGATGCCTTCCTGCTCAACGCGCAGCGCCACTGCTTCCATCAGTTCAACGGTACGTGGGTGCAGCTCGCCGCTTTCCTTGTTCAGGAAAAACGGGATCGGCACGCCCCAGTTACGTTGGCGGGAGATGCACCAGTCCGGACGGTTGGCGATCATCGAGTGCAGGCGCGCCTGGCCCCAGGCCGGGACGAACTTGGTGTCTTCGATGGCTTTGAGCGAGCGCACACGCAGGGTGTCGCCGCTGGTCGGCTCTTTGTCCATGCCGATAAACCACTGCGCGGTAGCGCGGTAGATCAGCGGGGTCTTGTGACGCCAGCAGTGCATGTAGCTGTGCTTGATGGTTTCGGTGTGCAGCAGCGAACCGACTTCACGCAGTTTGTCGATGATCGGCTCGTTGGCCTTGAAGATGAACTGGCCGCCAAAGAACTCCAGCGACGGCGCGTAAACGCCATTGCTCTGCACCGGGTTGAGGATGTCATCGTTGACCATGCCGTAGGCTTTGCAGGTCACAAAGTCATCAACGCCGTAGGCCGGCGCGGAGTGAACCACACCAGTACCCGAACCCAGCTCCACGTAGTCAGCCAGGTACACCGGCGACAGACGGTCATAGAACGGGTGACGGAAATTGATCAGTTCCAGCGCAGTGCCGGTGGTGGTGGCGATGACCGAACCTTGCAGCTCGTAGCGCGCCAGGCAGGCCTCGACCATTTCTTCGGCCAGCACCAGCAGGCGATCACCGACGTCCACCAGGGCGTAGGTGAATTCCGGGTGCACGTTCAGCGCCTGGTTGGCCGGGATGGTCCACGGGGTGGTGGTCCAGATCACGATGGCTGCAGGCTTTGGCAGGCTCGACAGGCCAAAGGCTTGGGCCAGCTTGTCGTCGTCGGCGATCGGGAAGGCCACGTCGATGGTCGAGGACTTCTTGTCTTCGTACTCGACTTCCGCTTCAGCCAGGGCCGAACCGCAGTCGAAGCACCAGTTCACGGGCTTGAGGCCCTTGAACACGAAACCGCCTTTGACGATTTCAGCCAAGGCACGGATTTCACCGGCCTCGTTCTTGAAGTTCATGGTCTTGTACGGGTTGTCCCACTCGCCCAGCACGCCCAGGCGGATGAATTCGGACTTCTGCCCTTCGATCTGCTCGGTGGCGTAGGCACGGCACAGTTCGCGGGTTTTATCCGCGCCCAGGTTCTTGCCGTAGGTCACTTCGACTTTGTGTTCGATCGGCAGGCCGTGGCAGTCCCAGCCCGGAACATAAGGCGCGTCGAAGCCCGACAGGGTTTTCGAACGCAGTATCATGTCCTTGAGAATTTTGTTCAGCGCATGACCGATGTGAATCGTGCCGTTGGCATAAGGAGGGCCGTCGTGCAGGACGAACTTCGGACGATCCTTGCCAATTTCGCGCAACTTTCCGTACAGGCCAATACTGTCCCAGCGCTGCAGGATCTGCGGTTCGCGCTGTGGCAGGCCGGCCTTCATTGGGAAGGCGGTGTCCGGAAGGTTTAGCGTGGCTTTATAGTCGGTCATTTAAGGCTCTTCGGTTAGCGATGGGCGCTAGGTGCGGCTAGTGCACGGGCGGCGGCGACATCCGCATTGATCGCCGTTTTCAACGCCTCAAGGGAGGCGAAACGCTGCTCTTCACGCAGCTTCTGGTGGAAAACCACCGTTAAACGCCGGTCATACAAATCACCGGCAAAATCCAAAAGGTGAACTTCCAGGTGGGCCTTGCCATCACCTGCAACCGTGGGCCTGACGCCTATGTTGGCGACTCCCGGCCACGATTGGCCGTCGATGTCGACACTTACCAGGTAAACCCCGGTGAGTGGCACACGACGACGCTTGAGCTGCACGTTGGCGGTTGGCGTGCCCAGTTGGCGCGCCAGCTTCTGACCGTGCAATACCCGCCCGGCAATGCGGAACGGGCGACCGAGCAAACGCTCGGCCAAGGCGAAGTCGGCAGCCGCCAGTGCGTTACGCACCTGGGTACTGCTCACGCGCAGGCCGTCCAGTTCGACGGTTTGCGCGGCTTCGACGGTAAAACCTTGATTCACACCAGCGTGTTGCAGGAAGTCGAAATCGCCGACGCGGTCGCAGCCGAAACGGAAGTCGTCGCCGACCTCCAGGTGCTGCACGCCCAGGCCATCTACCAGGATACGGTCAACGAACTCGGCGGCGCTGAGGCTTTGCAAACGCTGATTGAAGGCCAGGCACAGCACACGGTCCACGCCCTCTTCAGCCAGCAGTTGCAGCTTGTCGCGCAGGCGGGCCAAGCGCGCCGGAGCCGTCTCGGGGGTAAAGTATTCCCGCGGCTGTGGCTCAAAAATCACCACGCAGCTGGGCACGCCCAACTCGACCGCACGTTCACGCAGCCGGCCCAGGATAGCCTGGTGGCCACGGTGAACACCGTCAAAGTTGCCAATAGTGGCGACGCAGCCCCGATGCTCGGGGCGCAGGTTGTGGAGACCTCGAACCAGCTGCATAACGCGCTTCTTGCTCATAAAGTGGTCGATTATAACCACACCCGGCCCCGGACGACAGGCAACAGCGCAGGCCAAATGGATCGAATCGATAAAACAACCGTTTTATCACGGCAAAGTCTCTAGCCAAGCGACTTTCGATTGAAATCACGCAGACGGAAGCCTTGCAACAGCAACATCCCGAAGTACACCACCACACCTGCCACGACCAGAACACCCAGGCGCATGAAGCGTTCAAGCATATGGCCTTGATCCCAGGCGGGCATGAAGTGCATCAGGCCCAACAACACCGCCGACATCATCGCCACCGCCACCAGCAGCTTGAGGGCAAACAGGCCCCAGCCCGGCTGCGGCTGATACATCTGCTGCTTGCGCAGTTGATAAAACAGCAGGCCCGCGTTGATGCAGGCACCCGCGCTGATCGCCAGGGCCAGGCCGGCATGGGCCAACGGGCCGATAAACACCAGGTTGAGCAGTTGCGTGACGATCAGGGTGAAGATTGCGATCTTGACCGGCGTGCGGATGTTTTGCTGGGCGTAGAAGCCCGGCGCCAGCACTTTGATCACGATAATGCCGAGCAGACCGACGGAGTAGGCGACCAGTGCGCGCTGGGTCATTGACGCGTCAAACGCGCTGAACTGGCCGTATTGGAACAGCGACACGGTCAACGGCTCAGCCAGAATGCCCAGGGCCAGGGAACACGGCAACACCAGCATAAAGCACAGGCGCAGGCCCCAGTCGAGGATGCGCGAGTACTCCTGGCGGTCCTTGCTGGCATAGGTGCGCGACAGCGTCGGCAGCAAGATTGTGCCCAAGGCTACACCCAGTACGCCGGACGGCAACTCCATCAAGCGATCGGCGTAGTACATCCAGGAGACCGAACCGGACACCAGCAAGGATGCGAACGCAGTGTTGATGATCAGGGAAATCTGGCTCACCGACACGCCCAGGATCGCCGGCAGCATATTGCGCATCACGCGCCATACGCCGGTGTCCTTGAGGTTCAGGCGCGGCAGCACCAGCATGCCGATTTTTTTCAGGTGCGGCAGTTGGTACAGCAGCTGCGCCAGGCCGCCGGCCAGCACCGCCCAGCCCAGGGCCATAACCGGCGGGTCGAAGTACGGCGTCAGGAACAGCGCGAAAATAATCATGCTGACGTTCAGCAATGTCGGCACGAAGGCCGGTACCGAGAAACGGTTCCAGGTATTGAGGATCGCCCCGGCCAGGGAAGACAGCGAAATCAGCAATATATAAGGAAAGGTCACCCGCAACAGGTCAGTGGTCAGCGCGAATTTTTCCGGGGTATTGGCAAAACCGGGGGCCGTGGCCCAGATCACCCAGGGCGCGGCAAGCATGCCGACGAGGGTTACCAGCATCAGTACCAGGGTCAGCAAGCCCGAGACATAGGCAATAAAGGTACGGGTCGCCTCTTCACCCTGCTGGGTTTTGTATTCGGCCAGGATCGGCACGAAAGCCTGGGAGAATGCGCCCTCGGCGAAGATCCGCCGCAACAGGTTGGGCAGTTTAAAGGCAATAAAGAACGCATCCGTGGCCATGCTGGCGCCGAAAATGCGCGCCAGCAGGGTGTCACGCACAAACCCTAAAACCCGGGAGATCATCGTGATAGAGCTGACGGCAGCCAACGATTTGAGCAGATTCATTGAAAGAGTTTGCGCCTTTAGATAAAGAGCAGGCGAACAAAGCGCCCACTTATGCGATACTGCGCGCCTGCAACAGCACAGAGCCAAAGCTCGCGAGTTTACAGGTCAAGCGCCGGAAATAAATCACCCGCCTCTTCAGATCGACCACTCAGCAGTTCGCATCAGCCGCCCTTGACAACCCATCAAGTCATCGGCATGATTCGCGGCCTATTTTGTTTGCTATTTCCTAAAAAGTCTTTCGAGGAGCTCGACGGTGGCCAACACACCTTCCGCCAAAAAACGTGCAAAACAGGCTGAGAAGCGTCGCAGCCACAACGCCAGCCTGCGTTCCATGGTTCGTACCTACATCAAGAATGTAGTTAAAGCCATCGACACCAAAGACGCTGAAAAAGCTCAAGCTGCTTACGTTCTGGCTGTGCCTGTTATCGACCGTATGGCCGATAAAGGCATCATCCACAAGAACAAAGCCGCTCGTCATAAGAGCCGCCTGAATGGCCACATCAAGGCTCTGAACGTCGCTGCAGCAGCCTAAGTGGTAACAACTGCCGCGTAACTCAGGTTGCGTAACAGTTAAGAAATGCCCCGAACCGAAAGGTCCGGGGCATTTTTGTTTGTGCTCAATAACTTGGGCGCACGGATCAAAATGTGGGAGCGGGCTTGCCCGCGATTGCGGTGGGTCAGTGGTGAACAGGCCAGCTGACACGCCCCCATCGCGGGCAAGCCCGCTCCCACATGGCTGTGCCTGTTATCGACCGTATGGCCGATAAAGGCATCATCCACAAGAACAAAGCCGCTCGTCATAAGAGCCGCCTGAATGGCCACATCAAGGCTCTGAACGTCGCTGCAGCAGCCTAAGTGGTAACAACTGCCACGTAACTCAGGTTGCGTAACAGTTAAGAAATGCCCCGAACCGAAAGGTCCGGGGCATTTTTGTTTGTGCGCGATAAGATCAAAAATGTGGGAGCGGGCTTGCCCGCGATTGCGGTGGGTCAGTGATGTATAAGGCGGCTGACACGCCCTCATCGCGGGCAAGCCCGCTCCCACACTTGAACTGCAGTGTATTTTCGGGCGCAAAAAAAACGCCCCGAACCAGTCGGGGCGTTTTTGCTACCTATTGATCAAACCACAATCAATGGTGATGACCGCCTTCACCGTGGACGTGGCCGTGGGCCACTTCTTCCTGGGAGGCGTCGCGGATAGCAACGATCTTCACTTGGAAGTTCAGCCGCTGACCAGCCAGAGGGTGGTTGCCGTCGACAGTCACGTCGTCGCCGTCCAGATCGCGGATGGTGACGATCTGCATCTGGCCGTCCGGAGCGGATGCGTGGAACTGCATGCCCACTTCCAGCTCATCAACGCCTTCGAACATGCTGCGGCTCAGGGTGCTGACCAGTTCGGCGGAGTATTCGCCGTAAGCATCTTCAGGTTCTACGGCGACAGTCAGTTCGTCACCGACGTTCTTGCCTTCCAGAGCCTTCTCCAGGCCCGGGATGATGTTACCTGCACCTTGCAGGTAGACCAGCGGCGCGCCGCCGGCGGAGCTGTCGATGACCTCACCAGCGTCGTTGGTCAGGGTATAGTCGATGGAGACAGCCTTGTTAGCGGCGATCGTCATGGGGCGAGACCTTTTGCATAAGAATGAAGAACGGACAAGTCTAAACAAGGATTTGCCCGAAAGCGAACAGAACCCGGACAGACGGAACCGATCAACGGCATCCTTCATCATCGGTTTCCATCAGGATGAGGACAACCATTGGGTGGCCGAGCTGTCTTGCGGCCACACCCAGCACCTGCGCCACCAGCCGCCATGGCAGTCGCGCGCCTGGGTACTCGATACCGCGCAACGTCTTGAAAAAATAGGCCAACCCTTTACGTGCGGCTGGTGTGCGCAAGCGCCTGAATAACGATAACCTTGGTGCCTGATTCCCGGTAGGCGCTCAGCCATAGAACGCCACCGAAGCCATGCACCTCCAGAGAATTCGCATGCAGACTTTTTTTATCGCGCCCACCGATTTTGGTGTGGGTCTGACCTCCATCAGCCTTGGGCTGGTGCGCACCCTTGAGCGGGCCGGGCTGAAAGTCGGCTTCTTCAAACCGATTGCCCAGCCACATCCGGGTGACACCGGCCCCGAGCGCTCCACCGAACTGGTGGCGCGCACCCACGGCCTTAAGCCACCACAACCCTTGGGCCTGGCCCATGTGGAACGCATGCTCGGCGACGGCCAGCTCGACGAGCTGCTCGAAGAAATCATCACCCTGTACCAGCAAGCCGCCGTGGGCAAAGACGTGCTGATCGTCGAAGGCATGGTGCCGACCCGCAGCGCCAGCTATGCGGCGCGGGTCAACCTGCACCTGGCCAAGAGCCTCGACGCAGAAGTGATCCTGGTGTCGGCACCGGAAAACGAAGTGCTCACCGAGCTATCGGGCCGCGTGGAATTGCAGGCCCAACTGTTCGGCGGCCCCAAAGACCCGAAAGTGCTGGGCGTGATCCTCAACAAAGTGCGCACCGACGAAAGCATGGAAGCCTTCTCGGCGCGCCTAAAAGAGCATTCGCCCCTGTTGCGCAGCGGCGATTTCCGCCTGCTCGGTTGCATCCCTTACCAGCCCGAACTCAACGCCCCGCGCACCCGCGACGTGGCCGACCTGATGGGCGCACAGATCCTCAACGCCGGCGACTACGAAACCCGGCGCATGACCAAGATCATCATTTGCGCGCGCACCATGCGTAACACCGTGGAGCTGCTAAAGCCGGGCGTGCTGGTGGTAACGCCGGGCGACCGTGACGACATCATCCTGGCCGTCAGCCTCGCCGCGATCAACGGCGTCCCCTTGGCCGGCCTGTTGCTGACCAGCGACACCCTGCCCGACCCGCGCATCATGGACCTGTGCCGTGGCGCCTTCCAGGCCGGGCTGCCAGTCCTTTCCGTGAGCACCGGTTCCTACGACACGGCCAACCAGCTCAACAGCCTGAACAAAGAAATCCCGATTGATGACCGCGAGCGCGCGGAGATCATCACCGATTTCGTCGCCAGCCACCTCGATGCACGCTGGCTGCACCAACGCTGCGGCACGCCACGGGAAATGCGCCTGTCGCCCGCGGTGTTCCGCTATCAGTTGATCCAGCGCGCCCAGGCCGCCAACAAACGCATCGTGTTGCCCGAAGGCAGCGAGCCGTTGACCGTGCAGGCCGCCGCCATCTGCCAGGCCCGGGGCATTGCGCGCTGCGTGCTGCTGGCCAAACCTGCCGACGTGGAAGCCGTCGCCCGCGCCCACGGCATCGAATTGCCCGAAGGCCTGGAGATTCTCGACCCGGACCTGATTCGCCAGCGCTATGTCGAGCCAATGGTCGCACTGCGCAAGAGCAAGAGCCTCAACGCGCCGATGGCCGAGCAACAATTGGAAGATACGGTGGTGATCGCCACCATGATGCTCGCGCTGGATGAAGTGGACGGCCTGGTTTCCGGGGTTATTCACTCCACCGCCAACACCATCCGCCCTGCCCTGCAGCTGATTAAAACGGCGCCGGGCTGCACCTTGGTGTCGTCGGTGTTCTTTATGCTGTTCCCCGAGCAGGTGCTGGTGTACGGCGACTGCGTGATGAACCCGCACCCAAGCGCCGTGGAACTGGCGGAAATCGCCCTGCAAAGTGCCGACTCCGCCGCTGCCTTCGGCATTACGCCACGGGTGGCGATGATCAGCTATTCCAGCGGTGATTCGGCCAGCGGCGAAGAAGTGGAGAAAGTCCGCGAAGCCACCTTGCTCGCCCACGAACAGCAAAGCTCGCTGCTGATCGACGGCCCATTGCAATACGACGCCGCCGCCAATGAAACCGTCGCCCGGCAGTTGGCGCCCAACAGCCAGGTCGCCGGTAAAGCCACGGTGTTTGTGTTCCCGGACCTGAACACCGGCAACACCACGCACAAGGCCGTGCAACGCAGCGCCGACTGCGTAAGCCTGGGCCCCATGCTGCAAGGCTTGCGCAAACCGGTGAACGACCTGCCGCGCGGTGCACAAGTGGACGACATCGTGTACACCATCGCCCTGACGGCGATTCAAGCCGCCAACCGACCTATGGATATCTAAATGCTGGATTTTCTACCTGCCGCCGTACGCGGGGTAATCGCGTCCTTGTTGTTGGCGCTGAACACGATCCTGCTGTGTTCGTTCCTGTTTGTTGTCGCGCTGTTCAAGGCGCTGCCATTTGCCAAACGCTTCAGCGAATGGCTGATGAACCACACCCACGAAGCCTGGGTGACCAACAACAAGGGCTGGATGAACCTGGTGCGACGCACACGCTGGCACCTGACTGGCCTTGAAGGCCTGGACTACCAGCACTCGTATCTGGTGACCAGTAACCACCAGAGTTGGGTCGACATCATGGTGCTGCAATACGTGCTCAATCGCCGGATTCGGCCGCTGAAGTTCTTCCTCAAGCAGGAACTGATCTGGGTGCCGGTGATTGGCCTGGCATGGTGGGCGCTGGGCTTCCCGTTTATGAAGCGCTACACCAAAGCTTATCTGGAGAAGCACCCGGAGAAGAAAGGCAAAGACCTGGAAACCACGCGCAAGACCTGCGCGAAGTTTCGCGACAACCCGGTGGGTATTTTCAACTTTGCCGAAGGCACGCGGTTTACGCCGGGCAAGCACGCACAGCAGAAATCGCCGTTCCGTTACCTGCTCAAGCCCAAGGCCGGTGGCATTGCGTTTGTGCTGGATGCCATGGGCGAGCAGCTCAAGTCATTGGTGAACGTGACCATCCACTACCCGGCCGGGCGTCCAGGGTATTGGGATTTGTTGTGCGGGAATGTGAAAGACGTGGTGGTGCGCTTTGAGGAAGTGCAGATTCCAGCCGGGTTTATCGGCAAGAATTATGAGCAGGATGGGGAGTATCGGTTGGCGTTCCAGGGGTGGATCAACCAGCTGTGGGAAGACAAGGATGCGCTGCTGGATAAGCTTCACACGGAATACCCAGGCCGCCACTGACCGACCTGTGAATGCAATCTAATGTGGGAGCTGGCTTGCCTGCGATAGCTGACTGTCAGTTGATGGGTAAGTTGCTGACCCACCGCTATCGCAGGCAAGCCAGCTCCCACAGTGACCGCGCCAGACCTTGAGAAAGTAAAAAGCCCGCCACCGAATGATCGGTGGCGGGCTTTTTTGTGGCGGCGAGGTTTAGATCGCGCCGCGCTGGCGCAACAGCTCCAGCACTTGCTTGACGCTGTCTTCCAGCGACGTGGCCTGGGTGTCGATCACCAAGTCGGCATTCAACGGCACGTCGTACGGGAAGGACTCGCCTGGGATGTTGTCCCCGCCCGCCGCGTACAGGCCTTGCGGGTCACGCTCGGCGCACACCAGCGGCGAGGCCTGCACGTAGACGGTGAGCAAGCGGTCGCTGCCGATTAACGCCTTGGCCTGTTCACGGCCTTCGGCATCCGGGGCAACAAACGCGGCCAGGGTCAGCAGGCCGGCTTCGTTGAACTGACGCGCCACGTGAGCAGCACGGCGCCAGTTTTCGGTACGCCCGACGCGGTCCTGCGGCAAGCCCTTGTTCAAGTCGCGGCGCAGGTTCTGGCCATCCAGTACGAATACCGCACGGCCCATGTCAAACAGCTTGCGCTCAACCGCGTAGGCCAAGGTGCTTTTGCCGGCGCCGGACAGGCCGCTGAACAACACGGTAGCCGGTTGCTGGCCGAAGCGTTGGGCGCGCTCTTCGGTGGCTACATGAGCAAGGCGGCCGTGTTGCGCAGCGCCACCATGGCCCACCGGCGGCGCAATAATCATGCCCGCAGCCACAGTACCGTTGGTCAAACGGTCGATGACGATAAACGCACCGGTGGTGCGGTTGCTGTCATAGCCATCCAACGCAATGGCGGCGTCGAGGCTGACCTTGACCCGGCCAATCTCGTTCAGTTGCAGCGAACTTGCAGGGCCTTCGGCCAGGGTGTTCACGTCCACGCGGTGCACGATGCTGGTGATCGAACCCGGCACGTAGCTGGTGGCGCGCTTGATGTCATATTTCTTGCCCGGCAGCATCGGCTCTTCGGCCATCCAGACCAGCATGGCGTCGAAAGCGTCGGTGACTTGCGGCACGTTGTCGGCATGCACCAACAGGTCGCCACGGGAGATGTCGATCTCGTCTTCCATGGTCAGGGTCACGGCCTGGCCTGGGCCTGCGTGTTCCAGCTCACCCTCGAAGGTGACGATGGATTTGACGCGGCTGCTCTTGCCCGACGGCAGCACCACGACTTCATCGCCCTTGTGCACGATGCCGCTGGCGAGGGTGCCGGCGAAACCACGGAAGTTCAGGTTCGGACGATTGACGTACTGCACCGGGAAACGCAGGTCGGTGTAGTTGCGGTCGTTGGCGATCTCGACGGTTTCGAGGATCTCCATCAGCGACTGGCCGGTGTACCAGGGCGAGCGCTCGCTCTTGTTCACCACGTTGTCGCCCTTGAGCGCCGACATCGGTACAAACGCCATGGTGCTCGGCTTGAACGCAATGCCCTCGGCAAACTTCAGGTAATCGGCCTTGATCGACTCGAACACGCTTTGGTCAAAGCCATTGATGTCCA
Source organism: Pseudomonas sp. PA-5-4B (assembly GCF_021606215.1). Classification (NCBI taxonomy): domain Bacteria; kingdom Pseudomonadati; phylum Pseudomonadota; class Gammaproteobacteria; order Pseudomonadales; family Pseudomonadaceae; genus Pseudomonas; species Pseudomonas sp. PA-5-4B. The sequence continues at coordinate 37,509 of NZ_WKDB01000008.1, forward strand.
TCTTGTTGACGGCAATCACGATGTGCTTGATGCCCAGTAACGAGGCGATATAGCTGTGGCGGCGGGTCTGGGTCTGCACGCCGTAGCGGGCGTCGATCAGAATGATCGCCAGGTCACAGGTGGACGCACCGGTGGCCATGTTGCGGGTGTACTGCTCATGGCCGGGGGTATCGGCGATGATGAATTTGCGCTTGGCGGTGGAGAAGTAGCGGTAGGCAACATCAATGGTGATGCCCTGTTCACGCTCGGCCTGCAGGCCGTCAACCAGCAAGGCCAGGTCGATATCATCGCCCGTGGTGCCGGATTTTTTCGAATCACGGGTAATGGCTTCCAGGTGATCTTCGTAGATCATCTTGGAGTCGTGCAGCAGGCGCCCGATCAGGGTGCTCTTGCCGTCGTCGACGTTGCCGCAGGTCAGGAAGCGCAACATCTCTTTGCGCTCGTGCTGGCCCAGGTAGGCGAGGATGTCCTCGCTGATCAAATCAGATTGATGCGACATTGGTGACAGCCCCTTAGAAATAACCCTGACGTTTTTTATCTTCCATCGAGCCTGCGCCATCGTGGTCGATGACCCGGCCCTGGCGCTCGGAAGTTCGCGTCAGGAGCATTTCCTGAATGATGTCCGTCAGCGTCTCGGCTTCGGACTCCACCGCGCCCGTCAACGGGTAGCAGCCAAGGGTACGGAAACGTACTTTCTTTTTGACGATTCGGGCTTTGTCTTCGTCGGACAAGTGCTCGAGGATGCGGTCGTCGTCGATCATGATCAACGTGCCGTTCTTCTCGATCACGTCGCGCTCGGCGGCGAAGTACAGCGGCACAATCGGGATGCCTTCGAGGTAGATGTACTGCCAGATGTCCAGCTCGGTCCAGTTGGACAGCGGGAACACACGGATCGACTCGCCTTTGTTGACGTTGCCGTTGTAGACGTTCCACAGCTCCGGGCGCTGGTTCTTCGGGTCCCAGCGGTGTTTGCTGTCACGGAACGAGTACACACGCTCTTTGGCGCGGGACTTCTCTTCATCGCGACGGGCACCGCCGAAGGCTGCGTCGAAACCATGCTTGTCCAAGGCCTGCTTGAGGCCTTCGGTCTTCATGATGTCGGTGTGCTTGGCGCTGCCGTGGGTGAACGGGTTGATGCCCTGCGCCACACCATCAGGGTTGACGTGGGTGATCAGGTCCAGGCCCAGTTCTTCGACCATTTTGTCGCGGAACTTGTACATCTCCTGGAATTTCCAGCGGGTGTCGACGTGCATCACCGGGAACGGCAATTTGCCCGGGAAGAAGGCCTTGCGCGCCAGATGCAGCATCACGGCGGAGTCTTTACCGATCGAGTAGAGCATCACCGGGTTGTCGAACTCGGCGGCGACCTCGCGGATGATGTGGATGCTTTCCGCCTCCAGCTGTTTCAGATGCGTCAGTTTGTCGACCATGGCTACTCACGGAAAAACGATCTTATGGACGGCCAGCGGGCCGTGTTCGAGCGGGGCATGCTAGCACAGCACCTTCTTCTATTCAGGGAGCCAGCTAGATCGAAACGGTATATGAATATGCCCCTCAGTTTGGCTTGTGGTAGCTGGCTTGTCTGCTCTACAGGCACCTCAGTCATTCAGGCAAACCGAGGTGATGCAATCGCAGGCAAGCCAGCTCCCACATTTGAGCCTTGGTGTTCCTTAGATTGGGTTGGGGCAATCGATGAACAGATGTTCCAGCGCGAAACGCCGTGCCAGATAGTCACCCAGTGCCTGCACGCCATAACGCTCAGTAGCGTGATGGCCCGCAGCAATAAAGCTGATGTCGTTTTCCCGCGCGCTGTGGAAGGTCTGCTCGGACGCTTCGCCGCTCAGATACAAGTCAACGCCTGCGGCAATAGCATCATCAATGTAGCCTTGGCCGCCGCCGGTGCACCAACCCAACCGGCGGATCATCTCGCTGCCTTCGATCAACAGTGGCTCGCAACCCATTACATCCTGCACGCGTCGGGCAAAATCACGCGGCGACAAGGGTTCGGCCAGGGAGCCGACCAGGCCGACGATTTTCGGGTTGCTGGGGTCCAGCGGGCCTTCGACGGTGATATCCAGCTGACGGGCGAGTTGCACGTTGTTGCCCACTTCCGGGTGCAGGTCCAGCGGCAGGTGGTAGGCCAGCAGGCTGATGTCGTGCTTGAGCAGGGTTTTCAGGCGGCGCTGCTTCATGCCGGTAATGCACGGGTTTTCGCCTTTCCAGAAATAACCGTGGTGCACCAGCACCAGGTCGGCCTGGGCTTCGACGGCGGCGTCCAGCAACGCTTGGCTGGCCGTGACGCCGCTGACAATGCGCATCACCTGCGGGCGCCCCTCGACCTGCAAGCCATTGGGGCAATAATCGGCAATTTTTGCGCTGCCAAGGTAGCGGTCCGCTTCCTCGACCAGGGTGCTAAGGGGGACAGCCATAAAAGACTCCTAAATATCCCGTTCCGAGGCGCTCGCAGCCTCGTATAATGCGCGACATTATGGGCGCTATCCCGCCCCCTGCAACCTGTCAGGACTTACTTGATGCTCAAGGCACTGCGTTTTTTTGGATGGCCATTGTTGGCTGGCGTGCTGATCGCGATGCTGATTATTCAGCGTTATCCCCAATGGGTGGGCTTACCCAGCCTTGATGTGAACCTGCAACAGGCCCCACAAAGCAGCTCGGTGGTGCAAGGCCCGGTCACCTACGCCGACGCGGTGGTCATCGCCGCGCCTGCAGTGGTCAACCTGTACACCACCAAGGTCATCAATAAACCGGCGCATCCGTTGTTTGAAGACCCGCAGTTTCGCCGCTATTTCGGCGACAACGGACCCAAGCAGCGCCGGATGGAATCCAGCCTCGGTTCCGGGGTGATCATGAGCCCGGAAGGTTACATCCTCACCAACAACCACGTGACCACCGGCGCCGACCAGATTGTGGTGGCCCTGCGCGACGGCCGTGAAACCCTGGCCCGCGTGGTCGGCAGCGACCCGGAAACCGACCTTGCGGTGCTGAAGATCGACCTCAAGAGCCTGCCCTCGATCACCATCGGCCGCTCCGAAGGGCTGCGCGTCGGTGATGTCGCGCTGGCCATCGGCAACCCGTTCGGCGTCGGCCAGACCGTGACCATGGGCATCATCAGCGCCACCGGGCGTAACCAGTTGGGGCTCAACAGCTACGAAGACTTTATCCAGACTGACGCGGCGATCAATCCGGGGAACTCTGGCGGCGCATTGGTGGATGCCAATGGCAACCTGACCGGTATCAACACGGCGATTTTCTCCAAGTCCGGCGGTTCCCAGGGCATCGGCTTTGCGATCCCGGTGAAGCTGGCAATGGAAGTGATGAAGTCGATCATCGAGCACGGCCAGGTAATCCGTGGCTGGCTGGGCATCGAAGTACAGCCGTTGACCAAGGAACTGGCCGAGTCGTTCGGCTTGACCGGGCGCCCGGGCATCGTGGTGGCCGGGATCTTCCGCGACGGCCCGGCGCAGAAAGCCGGCCTGCAGTTGGGCGATGTGATCCTGAGCATCGACGGGGAACCGGCCGGTGATGGCCGCAAGTCGATGAACCAGGTGGCGCGGATCAAGCCGACCGATAAGGTGTCGATCCTGGTAATGCGCAACGGCAAAGAGATCAAGCTGTCGGCAGAGATCGGCCTGCGCCCGCCACCCGCCCCGGTGAAAGAAGAGGAATAACGGCTACGGGAGCCCGTTCGCGGGCTCCTGTTACCGAATATTTCAAAAGAAATCCATTCTCAATGGTCATGTTATATTGTTTCAATATCGCTATTGGAACGCTCTATCATGCCGTCTCAAAGATTCGCCCCCGTTGCTGGCCTGGCCTTGGGTTTGCTGCTGGACCCCGCCTACGCCGATGACAACACTGTCGAACTGGACACCATCAGCGTCACCTCCGACGCCTATGAATCCGCCACCGGCCCCGTCAAAGGCTACCGCGCCACCCGTTCCGCCAGCGCGACCAAAACTGACACCGATCTGCGCGACATCCCACAATCAATCAGCGTGATTCCTGCCACGGTGCTCGAGGACCTGGGCAGCACCAGCGTGGAACGTGCTCTGGAGTTTGCCGGCGGCGTGTCCAAGCAAAACAACTTCGGCGGCCTGACGCTTTACGAGTACAGCGTGCGCGGCTTCACCACGTCGGAGTTCTACCAGGACGGTTTCAGCGCCAACCGTGGCTACCCGAGCACCCCGGACGCGGCCAACATCGAGCGCATTGAAGTGCTCAAAGGTCCCGCAGCCAGCCTGTACGGCCGTGGCGATCCGGGCGGCACCGTGAACATTGTCACCAAGAAGCCGCAGCCCGAAGCCTTTACCACCGTGCAAACCAGTGCCGGCAGCTGGGACCGCTATCGCACCGCACTGGATGTGAACACGCCGCTGGACAGCGAAGGCCGCGTGCTGTCGCGGGTCAACCTGGCCGTGGAAGACAACCACAGCTTCCGCGATCACGTCGACGCCCAGCGCGTGTTCGTCGCGCCATCATTCAGTTGGCAGTTGGACCCCGACACCAGCCTTCTCGTAGAAAGCGAGTTCGTGCGCCACAGCTCCACCTTCGACCGGGGCATCGTCGCCAACCATGGCATGTCCCGCTCGACCTTCCTCGGCGAACCCAACGACGGCAATATCCGCAACCACAACAATCGCATCCAGGCCGCGTTGGAACATCACCTTAATGACGCCTGGAAACTGCGCCTGGCCAGCCACTACAAACAGGGCAGCCTGTGGGGTGACGCCTCGGAAAGTCGTGCGCTGAATGCCAACGGCCATACCGTTAACCGCCGCCTGCGCGAACGCTCCACCGGTTGGCACGACAGCATCACCCAGCTGGAACTGCGCGGCCAGTTCGACATCGGCAGTTGGCAGCACGAACTGTTGATCGGCGGCGAATACGAGGACTACCGCAAGAAGGAACGCGTGTCGGCGGTTGCCGGCAGCCTCTACCCCATCGACATCTATAACCCGATCTACGGCCAGACCAAACCCAACGGCGCACGCACCGGCACCGACGTCTTCGAACAGACGAAAAGCCAGGCGCTGAACCTGCAAGACCAGATCATCTTCACCGACCGCCTGCGCGGCATGCTCGGTGCGCGCTTCGAGCATGTCGAACAACGCACCGACGACTTCACCCGCAACCACGCCAAGAGCCGGCATACCCACGACGCCCTGACTCAACGCGCCGGTCTGCTCTATCAGCTAACGCCGCAAGTCGGGGTGTTCGCCAACGCGTCAACCTCGTTCAAACCCAACAACGGTGTGGATGCCGGCGGCAAATCCTTCAAGCCCGAAGAAGGCGTGGGCTATGAAGTGGGGATCAAGAGCGAGCTGTTCGACGACCGTTTGAGCACCACGCTCGCCGCCTTCCATATCGAAAAAGAAAATGTTCTGACCCAGGACCCGGCCACCCTCAACAACAGCCGCGCCATAGGCAAGGCGCGCAGCCAGGGCTTTGACCTGCAACTGAGCGGGCAAGTGACGGACGCGGTACGCGTGATCGGCGCCTTTGCCTATATCGACGCCGAAGTGACCAAGGGCGACAAATCCATCCCCACCGGCAGCCGGATTCTGGGCGTAGCCAAGCGCAGCGGCAGTCTGCTGGGTGTGTATGAATTCCAGAATGGCGCGCTGCGCGGCTCGGACCTGGGCGCGGCGTTCACCTACGTCGGTGATCGCTCCGGCGAGGCCGGCAGCCAGTTCGAACTGCCCGCCTACCACACCGTCGACCTGCTGGCGCATTACAAGGCCAGCGATAGCGTCACGGTGGGCCTGAACCTCAACAACCTATTCGACGAAAAGTACTACGAGCGCTCCTACAGCAATTACTGGGTCACTCCCGGCGAGCCGCGCAACTTCACCGTCAGCCTGACCCTTAACCTGTAAAAGGATGCCCCATGCAAGCCTTCAAATCCCTGGCCGTGATCGGCCTGCTGTTTGCCAGCCAAGTCTCCGCCCACGGCCTGTGGACCGAACAACGACGCGGCAATATCGAAGTGATCTACGGCCACGGCGCCGAAGACAATGCCTTCAAGGCGCAAAAAATCAGCGGCGCCTGGGCGTATGACGCCAGCGGCAAAATGATCCCGGTCACCGTGGAGCGCCTGGCCGACCACGCACGCCTCAAGCCACTCAAATCGCCCGCCGTTTTAGCCGTGGCGTTGGATAACGGGATGTGGTCGCAGACGCCGGACAAGAAGTGGATCAACCAGGGCCGTAGCCAAGTGCCAGGCGCGATTGAGTCGACCCAGACCTTCAAGTACAGCCTGGCGATTTACCAGCCGGGGGCGAAGCTGCCCAAACTGGATCAGATCAAGCTGCTGATCCTGCCGGAAGTCGACCCGCTGACCGTAGGGCCAGGCAAGTCACTGCCGGTGCGGGTGCTGCTGGACGGCAAACCGGCGGCGGGGATCAAGCTGGTGGGCGATTATCGCAATGCGCCGAACACCTTGAGCACTGAGACCGACAAGGACGGCCGCGCCCAGGTGCTGGTGCGTAATGAAGGGTTGAATGTGATTGCCGCGCAGGTGGAGATTCCGCTCAAGGACAACGCCGACGTGGCCACCCGCGGGCTGTTTACTTCGTTGACCTTCCTCGGTGAACCGCACCACGAATAAACCCTGAAAACACTGTGGGAGCGGGCTTGCCCGCGATGGCGGCCTATCAGTCACCCAATATGTCGACTGACAAACCGCCATCGCGGGCAAGCCCGGCTCCCACAGTTGATCTCTATCGTTTCGACACTCGGACTACAGCGCTACTGGCGCCCGCTCGCACAGCGTATTGAGCGCCACCGCCCACTGCGGCTCATCGTTCAAGCACGGCACCAACACCAACTCCTCGCCCCCTGCCTCGCGGAACTGCTCCAGCCCGCGATCACCAATCTCTTCCAGCGTCTCAATGCAGTCCGCTACAAACGCCGGACACATCACCAGCAGCTTTTTCACGCCTTGCTGGGCCAAGGTCTCCAGGCGGGCCTCGGTGTAGGGTTCGATCCACTTGGCACGGCCCAGCCGTGACTGGAACGCCACCGACCACTTGCCCTCCGGCAAGCCCATGCGCGCGGCAAAGTCGCGCGCCACGCTGAAGCACTGGGCGCGGTAGCAGGTGGCAAGCACCTCGGGCGAAGCGTTCTTGCAGCAGTCAGCATCCTTGAAGCAATGCTGGCCTGTGGGGTCGAGTTTTTTCAGATGGCGCTCAGGCAACCCATGGAAGCTCAGCAACAAGTGATCGAATTCCTGTGCCACGTACGGCCGGGCGCTGGCGACCAAGGCGTCGAGGTATTCCGGCTGATCGTAGAACGGCTGCAAGATAGAAAACTGCACGTTGAGCTTCTTGTCGCGGACCACACGCTTGGCTTCTTCGATCACCGTGGTCACGGTGCTGTCAGCGAACTGCGGATACAACGGCGCCAGGGTGACTTTTTGAATGCCTTGAGCCGCGAGGCGCGTGAGGGTGGTTTCAAGCGACGGCTCGCCGTAGCGCATCGCCAGCTCCACCGGGCCGTGTGTCCACTGCTGGGTCATTTGCGCTTGTAAGCGACGGCTCAGGACCACAAGCGGCGAACCCTCTTCCCACCAGATCGAGGCGTAGGCATGCGCCGATTGCTCAGGGCGCTTGATCAGGATCAGCGACACCAGCAAGCGCCGCACCGGCCACGGCAGGTCGATCACATAAGGGTCCATCAGGAACTGATTAAGGTAGCTGCGCACATCGGCCACCGAAGTGGACGCCGGTGAACCCAGGTTGACCAGTAACAACGCGTGATCCGTCATGCAACATCCTATGGCTAGAGGCGGCTGGACAAGTCTTCCAGTGCCGCGTGCAACTCAGTGAACTGAAAAGTGAAACCGGCGGCCAGCAACCGTTCGGGGACGGCCTTCTGCCCGCCCAGCAACAACCCGGACAACTCGCCCAGGCCGACCTTCAAGGCAAACGCCGGCATCGGCATGAACGCTGGGCGGTGCAGCACCTGGCCCAAGGTGTTGGCAAACTCGCGATTACGTACCGGGTGTGGCGCGCAGGCATTATAAGGACCACTGGTGTCGCCGTTGTGCAGAAGAAAATCAATCAGGGCGATTTGATCTTTGATATGGACCCACGGCATCCACTGCCGACCATTGCCGATCGGCCCGCCCAGCCCCAGTTTGAACGGCAGCAGCAGGCGCGACAAAAAGCCGCCCTTGGCCGCCAACACCAGGCCAGTGCGCACCAGCACCACGCGGGTGCCGAAGGCTTCGGCGCGCAACGCGGTTTCTTCCCAGGCGATGCACAGTTGGCTGGGGAAATCATCCTGCACCGGGCCACTGGCTTCGGTCAGTTCGCGCTCGCCGCCGTCGCCATACCAGCCTACTGCAGAGCCGGAAATCAACACCGCCGGCTTTTGCGCCAGGCCTTGCATCCAAGCCAGCAAGGTTTCGGTGTGGCCGATGCGGCTGCTCCACAGCAATGCCTTGCGCTTTTTGGTCCATGGGCGATCGGCAATCGGCGCGCCCGCCAGGTTGACCACCGCATCCACCGTGCCGATCACGTCTTGCAAGCGGCCAACACCGAGCACCTCGGCACCGCACCATTTGGCCACGGTATCCGGCTCGCGGCTCCACACGGTCAGGCGATGCCCTTGGGCAAGCCAGTGCAGACAGAGTTGGCGACCGATCAAGCCCGTACCGCCGGTCAGCAAAATATGCATGGGTTTCTCCTCATGTAACGTTTGCCGCCCATCGCTAGTCTATTTTATAAGCATGGATCTTTTGTAAGTGGGCGTTACGTTGGTTTCAGAGGCCGGTTCAGGCCTCCTTCTTAACCCCTCACCCTTAACCTTAGGTCACGCCGTTAGAACAGGTACGCCAAAACTTATACCAAAAAACAATATTGTACAGCTATGGGTGTCGGCGTAGTCTGTACCCAAAGGTAAAACGAGGCCCCCAATGACTGTTCCCATCGCGATCATCGGCACCGGCATCGCCGGTCTTTCCGCCGCCCGAGCGTTACGAGACGCGGGGCACGTTGTACAACTCTTCGATAAAAGCCGTGGCAGTGGTGGCCGCATGTCCAGCAAGCGCAGCGATGCCGGCGCGTTGGACATGGGCGCACAATACTTCACGGCCCGCGACCGGCGCTTCGTCAACGAAGTACAGCGCTGGCAAAGCAACGGCTGGGCCGAACAGTGGAAACCGCAGCTGTACAACTTCAAGTCCGGCCAGCTCACGCCCTCCCCCGACGAGCAGATCCGCTGGGTCGGCACGCCGCGCATGAGCGCCATTACCCGCGCACTGCTTGACGACTTGCCGGTTGAGTTCGGTTGCCGCATCACCGAAGTGTTCCAAGGCAAGCAGCACTGGAACCTGCTGGACGCCGACGGCGGCAATCATGGCCCGTTCAGCCACGTAGTCATTGCCACGCCGGCGCCCCAGGCCACCGCCCTGCTGGCCGCTGCGCCCAAGCTTGCAAGTGCCGCCGCCGGGGTGAAGATGGACCCCACCTGGGCCGTCGCGCTGGCCTTTGACACGCCGCTGGATACGCCGATGCAAGGCTGCTTTGTGCAAGACAGCCCGCTCGACTGGCTGGCGCGCAACCGCAGTAAACCCGGGCGTGACGCCACCCTCGACACCTGGGTGTTGCATGCCACCAGCGCCTGGAGCAAGGCCAATCTCGACTTGCCCAAAGAGGCGGTGATCGAACACCTGCACGGCGCCTTCGCCGAACTGCTGCACAGCGCCATGCCCGCACCGTCCTTTAGCCTGGCCCATCGCTGGCTTTACGCCAGGCCGTCGGAGCGGCATGAATTTGGCGTGCTGGCCGACGCCGACCTGGGCTTGTATGTGTGTGGTGACTGGTGCCTGTCCGGGCGGGTCGAAGGCGCGTGGCTCAGCGGCCAGGAGGCCGCACGCCGCCTGATCGAACACCTGCAATGAACCGCCTCAACCCGACGAAATTGCTGTTGTCGAAGTGGACAGCAGCACGCCCGCGCAACAAGGAAAAACACTTCCTCGTCACCGAACTGTTCCGTGATGACGAAGGCACCGTGCTCGAAATCGAGCTGCAAGCGGTCATGACCCGCCGCGCCGAACGCCTCCCGTGGCAAACCCTGCAAAATGCCGAAGACTGGCGCATGGGTTGGAAATAGCGGGCGCTGAAAATACTTATACAAACAATTTGACTTGTACAGCATCAAACCTATGATGAGATTTAATTGTACAGAGTTATAAATCTGTATAGGAATTTCGCAGAGGGTTGAGCATGTCCAGCAGCGCAAAACCGAAGATCGCCATCAGTGCCTGCCTGCTCGGCGAGAACGTGCGCTTTAACGGCGGACACAAACAATCCCTGCTGTGCAGCCAAACGCTCGCCGACTATTTCGACTTCGTGCCGTTGTGCCCCGAAGTGGCGATCGGCATGGGCATCCCCCGCGAACCGATTCGCCTGGTGGGCGACCCTGCCCACCCGCAGGCGGTCGGCACCGTGCACCGTGACCTCAATGTGACGCAGCCATTGGATGCTTACGGCCAGCAGATGGCTGTGGAACACACAGACCTGTGCGGCTACATCTTCATGCAGAAGTCGCCGTCGTGCGGGCTGGAGCGGGTCAAGGTCTACCGCGACAACGGCACGCCCGTTGATGGCGGCGGGCGCGGCATTTATGCCCAGGCGTTTTGCGCACGCCACCCCAACCTGCCGGTAGAAGAAGACGGCCGGTTGAATGACCCGGTGCTGCGCGAGAACTTCCTCACCCGCGTGTTCGTGTACGCCAGCTGGCAAGAATTGCTGGCTGAGGGCATCACCCGTCACCGCCTGTTGGCGTTCCACGCGCGCTACAAATACCTGCTGATGGCCCACAGCCCTGTGCATTACAAAAGCCTTGGCCACCTGCTGGGCAGCATGGGCAAGAGCATCAACCTGGATGAACTGGCCGCCGGCTATTTCAGCGAGTTGATGACCGGCCTGAAAAAGTGCGCCACACGCGGCACCCACACCAATGTGCTGCAACACATCAGCGGCTACCTCAAACAAGCCATCAGCGCCGATGACAAGCAGGAAATGCAAACCGTCATCGGCCAATACCGCACCGGCATCGTGCCGCTGGTAGTGCCGCTGACCTTGCTCAAACATCACTTTCGCCAACACCCGGACCGCTACATCGCGCAGCAGGCGTACCTGCAGCCGCACCCGGAAAACCTCAGCCTGCGTAATGCGATCTAGACCATGACACCTGCCCTGCAAGACGACCCTGTCGAAGACATCGCCCAAGCCATCGAAGACGGCTGGCTGCCGATTCGCGAAGTGGCGCGCCAGACCGGCGTCAACGCCGTGACCCTGCGCGCCTGGGAGCGCCGTTATGGCCTGATCGTGCCCCAGCGCACGCCCAAGGGCCATCGGCTGTTCAGCGCCGAACATGTACAACGCATCCACACCATTCTGACCTGGCTCAACCGTGGTGTGCCGGTCAGCCAGGTCAAAGGCTTGATCGATTCCGCCCAGGCCAGCCCCGACAGCGTCGAAAATGAATGGCATGTGCTGCGTCATAAACTGCTCACCGCAATCAGCGAATTGGCCGAACGCCGGGTCGACGACCTGTTCAACCAGGCCATGGCGCTGTACCCGCCGCGCACCTTGTGTGAGCAATTGATGCTGCCGCTGCTCAACGCGCTGGAGCAACGCTGGCAGGGCCAGTTCGGCGCGCAAATGGAGCGAGTGTTTTTTCTGTCCTGGCTGCGCAGCAAGTTCGGCGCGCGCATTTACCACAACAACCGCCAGCTCCAGGGCGCGCCGTTGCTGCTGGTCAACCAGTCAGACGTGCCCCTGGAGCCACACCTGTGGCTTAGCGCCTGGCTGGCCAGCAGCGCCGACTGCCCCGTGGAGGTTTTTGATTGGCCTTTGCCGACCGGCGAACTGGCCCTGTCCGTGGAACACCTGCAACCGCGTGCGGTGCTGCTGTACTCAAGCAAAGCCCTCCACTTGTCGGCACTCGGCAAACTGTTGGGCGGCATCAGTTGCCCAATTTTGATTGCCGGACCAACGGTATGCATCCACCAGGACGAGTTAGCCGTATTAACCCGTGACACTCCTGAATTGTTCGTGGCCGAAGACCCCTTGTCAGCCCACCAGTTACTGATCCAGCGTGGAATTGTCTAAATGCATTTGATCTGGCTGCGCACCGACTTGCGCCTACACGACAACACCGCCCTCGCCGCCGCCTGCCAGCGCGGCCCGGTTGCCGCCGTGTACCTGATCACGCCGCAGCAATGGCTGGCCCATGATGATGCACCCTGCAAAGTCGATTTCTGGCTGCGTAACCTCAAGCACCTGAGCCAGGCCCTTGGCGAACTGAACATTCCCTTGCTGATTCGCACCGCCGACACCTGGGACCAGGCGCCCGCCGTGCTGGGCAAACTGTGCCGGGAACTGTCAGTGGAGTCGGTGCACGTCAACGAGGAATACGGCATCCACGAGAGCCGTCGCGATGTGGCCGTGGCCAACGCCCTGGAGGCTGACGGTGTGACGTTCCACAGCTACCTCGACCAACTGTTTTTCCAACCCGGCAGCGTGCTGACCAAAACCGGCACTTACTTTCAGGTGTTCAGTCAGTTCCGCAAGGTCTGCTACAGCCGCCTGCACAGCGCCTTGCCGCGCCTGGTGGCCACGCCGCAACAACAGGCACCGCAGGATGTGCACAGCGACGCCATCCCGGATCAGGTCGACGGTTTCGCGCCGCCCAGCGAGACCTTGCGCGCTTTCTGGCCCGCCGGTGAAGAAGAAGCCCGGCGTCGCCTTGACGCCTTCGCCGACCAACAGATCAGCTACTACAAAGACGAACGCGACTTCCCGGCCAAACCCGGCACCAGCCAGCTCTCGGCCTACCTCGCCGCCGGTGTGGTTTCGCCGCGCCAGTGCCTGCACGCCGCCCTGCAAACCAACCAGGGCGAGTTCGAAAGCGGCGATATCGGCGCCATCACCTGGATCAACGAGTTGCTGTGGCGCGAGTTCTATAAACACATTCTGGTCGGTTACCCACGGGTCTCACGCCACCGTGCGTTCCGCCCCGAAACCGAGGCACTGGCCTGGCGCGATGCGCCCAAGGACTTGGCCGCCTGGCAGCAAGCGCGCACCGGCCTGCCGATCATTGACGCAGCCATGCGCCAACTGCTGGAAACCGGTTGGATGCACAATCGCCTGCGCATGGTGGTGGCGATGTTTTTGACCAAGAACCTGCTGATCGACTGGCGCGAAGGCGAGCGCTTCTTTATGCGCCACTTGATCGACGGCGACCTGGCCGCCAACAACGGCGGCTGGCAGTGGAGTTCGTCCACCGGCACCGACGCGGCACCGTACTTCCGGATTTTCAGCCCGTTGAGCCAGTCGGAAAAGTTCGACAGCGAAGGGGTGTTCATCAAGCACTGGCTGCCAGAGTTGGCGGCGCTGAACAAAAAAGAAGTGCACAACCCCGAAGCCGCCGGTGGCCTGTTCGGCGCGGCAGATTACCCACGCTCGATTGTCGACCTGAAAAAATCCCGCGAGCGCGCCCTCGCCGCCTTCCGCAACCTGCCTTCACGCCAGGAGGTCGCCGAACATGAGTGACTTCCTGCACCGGTTCGCCCAAGCCTTTACCACGCTGGACAAGCACAACCTGCACCTGCTCGACAGCTTGTACAGCCAGGACATTGCCTTCACCGATCCGCTGCACGAAGTGCATGGGCTGCCCGCTTTGCGCGGTTACTTCACCGAGATGTACAGCAACATCAGCCAGTTGCGTTTTGACTTCCATGGCTTCGACCAGGTCGCCGAAGGTGAAGGCTACCTGCGCTGGAAAATGAGTTTTTGCCACCCGCGCCTGGCCAATGGCAAGGTAATCCGGGTGGAAGGTTGCTCGCACCTGATGTGGCGCGACAAGGTCTACCGCCATCGCGATTATTTCGATGCGGGCGCGTTGCTCTATGAACACTTACCGGTAGTCGGCCGTGTGGTCAGTTGGCTAAAAAGGAGAATGGGATGAGCCTTGTACCGCCCCGCCGTTATTGGTTGACCGGCGCCAGCAGTGGCATCGGTGCCGCACTGGCCGTCGAACTGCTCAACAGTGGCGCGCATGTGGCGCTCAGCTCGCGCAGCAAAGGCCCGCTGGAAGCGTTCGCCCAGCGTTATCCAGGCCAAGTGCTGGTGGTAGCCGGCGACCTGACCAACAGCCAGACCGTGCGCGAGATCGGTGAACGCATCGGCGAGGTCTGGGGTTCATTGGATACGGTGATCCTCAACGCCGGCACCTGTGAGTATGTCGACGCCCGGCAATTCGACTCCTCCATCGTCGAGCACGTGGTGCGCACCAACCTGCTTGCCAGCAGCTATTGCATCGAAGCTGCACTGCCGCTGTTGCGCAAAGGGCTCACCCCACATCTGGTCGGCGTTGCGAGCGCCGTGACCTACCTGCCAATGCCACGCGCCGAAGCCTATGGCGCGTCCAAGGCCGGGCTGCGTTACCTGTTCGAATCGCTGCGCATCAGCCTGTCGCCGGAGAACATCGACGTCACGGTGATCAGCCCGGGCTTTGTCGACACCCCGCTGACCGAACGCAATGATTTCCCGATGCCGCTGAGCTGGTCCGCCGAAAAGGCTGCGCGGCATATCTTCGCCAAATTGGAAAAGCGCCCGCTGGAAATCGCCTTCCCCGCGATGTTTATCGCCACCTTGTGGCCATTGTCGAAACTGCCCAACCGCGCGCAACTGATTATCGGCAAACGCATGCTGCGCAGCCCGCCACCGAAGAAGGACGACCTGTGAAGATCGCCATCATCGGCAGCGGTATCGCCGGGCTGACCAGCGCTTACCTGCTCAGTCGGCGCCACGACATCACGCTGTTTGAGGCGGGCGAGCGCATTGGCGGGCACACTCACACGGTCAACGTCACGGTCAAAGGTAAACCCTATGCCGTGGACACCGGTTTTATCGTGTTCAACGACTGGACCTACCCTAATTTCATCCGTCTGCTCGGGCAGATTGGCGTGACCTTCAAGCCCACCGAAATGAGCTTTTCGGTGTGCGACCAGAACGCAGGTTTCGAGTACAACGGTAATAACCTCAACAGCCTGTTTGCCCAGCGCCGCAATATTCTCTCGCCGGGATTCTGGGGCATGTTGCGCGACATTCTGCGCTTTAATCGCCAGGCACCGCTGGACCTGCAAGAGCAACGCATCAGTGCCGATATGACCCTGGGCGACTACCTCGAGGCCGGGGGTTATGGCCCACGCTTTATCCGCCATTACATCGTGCCGATGGGCGCGGCGATCTGGTCGATGTCGCTGGCGGACATGCTCGGTTTTCCGTTGCAGTTCTTTGTGCGGTTCTTCAAGAACCACGGGTTGCTGTCGGTGAACAATCGGCCGCAATGGTGCGTGATCGAAGGTGGTTCCAGCAGTTATATCGAACCTTTGACCCGCAGTTTTCGCGAGCAGATCCGCCTCAATTGCCCTGTGGATAAAGTCGAACGCACAGTCGACGGCGTGGTTATCCACAGCCCCGCCGGCAGGGAGACCTTTGACCGCTTGGTGTTCGCCTGTCACAGCGACCAGGCCCTGGCGTTGCTGGCCGACCCGAGCCAGGCTGAGCAGGACATTCTTGGTGCCCTGCCCTACGCCGACAATGACGTGGTGCTGCACACCGACACGCGCCTGCTGCCCGATCGCAAACTGGCCTGGGCCAGCTGGAATTATCGCCTGAGCGGCAGCGCGCAAACCCAGGCGGCCGTCACTTACGACATGAACATCCTGCAAGGCATCCACAGCGACACCACCTTTTGCGTCAGCCTCAACCAGACGCCGATGATCAACCCGCTGAAGATCCTCGCGCGCTACACCTATGCGCATCCGCAATACAGCCTGGCGGCAGTGGCCGCACAAAACCGCTGGGAAGAATTGCACGGTGCGCGGCACACCTTTTACTGCGGCGCCTACTGGGCCAACGGTTTTCATGAAGACGGCGTGAGCAGCGCATTACGCGTGGCCCAGGCCTTTGGCGAAACCCTATGAACAGCGCCCTGTACAGCGGCTGGATCGCCCATCGCCGGTTTGCGCCCAAGGCCCACGCCTTTCGCTACCGCATCGGCCTGCTGTACCTGGACTTGAGCGAACAAGACGAAGTGCTCGGCCTATCACCCCTGGCCGGCAACAGCCGCCTGGCGCCCTTCGGCTTTCGCCAGCAGGACTACCTGCGTGAATTCACGCGTCACGGCATGAGCTTGAGCGATGCCGTGCGCCAGGAAGTCGGCAAGGCACTGGGGCGCGAGCCCCGGGGCGTTATCTGCCTACTGACCCAGGCCCGCAGTTGGGGCCTGGCTTTTAACCCGGTGAGTTTCTTCTACTGCTTCGAGGCCGACGGGCAACTGGCCGCGATCCTGTGTGAAGTAACCAACACCCCGTGGCGCGAGCGTTACCACTATGTGCTGCCGGCCCAGGCGCTCGGCGCCGAAGAACACCAACACTTCGCCGTGGCCAAGGCGTTCCATGTGTCGCCGTTTTTACCCCGCGACCTGGAATACCGCATGAGTTTCAGCCCGCCGGCCGACAGGCTGGGTGTGCACATGGCCGATTGGCAGGGCACGCAAAAAGTCTTCGACGCCACCTTGAGCCTGCAAAAAGAAACGCTGACCCGCGCCAGCCTGCATCGTTACCTGTGGCGCTTCCCGTGGATGACCGCCAAGACCTGCCTGGCGATTTACTGGCAAGCCATGCGCCTGTTGCTCAAACGCACACCGATTTTTTCCCATCAGGCCGCCGATGGCGCCTCTCGCACCGCAGTCGGGTATACCAAGGATCGCCGCCATGAAATCCCCTAGCTTATCGGTCAAGACCAACCGCCTGAACGTCAACGGCGTGACCAGTGCGCTGTTGCGCAAAGGTGTACTGCGCCAGCTCAGCCAACTGCGCCACGGCCAGTTGGTAGTGATTGAAGAGGGTGAACGCCAGGTGTTCGGCGCACGCGAAGCGCATCTGTTGGGCGAAATCCAGATCCACGATTCGGCGGTCTGGGGCTTGGTGGCCGCCAATGGTTCGATCGGCGCCGGCGAGGCGTTTATCCACGGTTACTGGAGCAGCCCGGACCTCACCGCCGTGGTGCGTGTGATGGTCAGCAACCTTGATGTGCTTGACGCAATGGAAGGCGGCCTGGCGCGCTTGGCGCGACCGTTCACCCAAGGCCTGCACTGGCTTAACCGCAACACCCGCAAGGGCTCGCAGAAAAATATCGCCGCCCACTATGACCTGGGCAACGACCTGTTCGAGGAATTCCTCGACCCGACCATGATGTATTCGGCGGCGCAGTTCCTGACGCCCGACGACAGCCTGGAACAGGCGCAGTTGAACAAGCTGGAACGCATCTGCCAGAAGCTTGCGCTCAAACCCACTGACCATTTGCTCGAAATCGGCACCGGCTGGGGCAGCATGGCGTTGTATGCGGCGCAGCACTATGGCTGCAAGGTCACCACCACGACCTTGTCCAAAGAACAGTTTGCCTACACCGAAAAACGCATCGAGGCCTTGGGCCTCAAGGATCAGGTGAAGCTGCTGCTGCAAGATTATCGCGACCTGACCGGTCAGTACGACAAGCTGGTGTCCATCGAGATGATCGAAGCGGTCGGCCATCGCTTCCTGCCCACCTACTTCAAGCAATGCGCGCACCTGCTCAAAAGCGACGGCCTGATGCTGCTGCAAGCCATCACCATTCGTGAGCAGCGTTTTGAGCAGGCCAAGAACAGCGTCGACTTTATCCAGCGCTATATTTTCCCCGGTGGCGCCCTGCCATCCGTGCAGAACATGTTGCAGATCGTCAGCCGCGACACCGACATGAACCTGCTGCACATGGAAGACTTCGGCTTGCACTACGCGCGCACCTTGCGCCTGTGGCATGAGAACTTCCGTCGCGCCCATGGCCGCCTTGCCGAGTTGGGCTACGATGAATACTTCCTGCGCCTGTGGGAATTCTACTTGTGCTACTGCGAAGGTGGGTTTATGGAGCGAACGATCGGTACCGCGCAGTTGCTGCTGGCCAAGCCTGCGGCGATCAACCCGCCGTTGCTCGGGCGTTTCAGTGCTTAAAACGCTGGCCAATGCCGTGCTGTTCCAGTGCGGTTGGTTTGCCTGTGTGCTGGGCGGTGACACCCGCTGGTTATGGGTGGGCGCTGGTGTGCTGGTCATCCACCTGCTGTGGACAAGCTCATGGTCTGAAGACGGCCAAGTGCTCCTGGCCGTGACCCTTTTGGGCACCGTGGTCGATACCTCGTTGCGCACCTTTGGCGTGTTTCACTTCGGTTTTCCAGGGCCGCTGATTCCCTTCTGGCTAATCATGCTATGGGCACTGCTCGCGACTACGCTGCGCCATTGCCTGGCCTGGAGCGCACAACCCTGGTGGCGCGCCAGCCTGCTGGGTGCGGTGGGCGGGCCGTTGTCTTACTACGCCGGCAGCCAATTGGCCGGTGTGCGTTTCGGCTACGACACAACGCTAACGCTGATCGGCCTGGCGCTGCTTTGGGCGATCCTGTTCCCCGTCATGCACTGGGTGGCGCGACAGCTTGGCCACTGACGTCCGTCAGAGCATTCATGCGCACCCAGCGCGCTTGCCTTACACTGCGCGCCTATGACCAACATCCCCCACACTCAAATCTCCGAACCCGCCGTCACCTGCTCGACGTGCGCGGCCTGCTGCTGCCAGCTGGAAGTCATGCTGATTACCGACACGGGTGTGCCGCAACGCTATATCGATACCGACGACTGGGGCGGTGAAGTGATGCTGCGCCTGGATGACGGCTGGTGCGCGGCGCTGGATCGGGACACGATGATGTGCACGATCTACGAGCGGCGGCCGTTGATCTGTCGGGAATTCGAGATGGGTGCGCCGGAGTGCCTGGAAGAGCGCCAGGGCATTGCGACGGCGTATCGCTGAGCCAAAATGTGGTGGATATAAAATGTGGGAGCTGGCTTGCCTGCGATAGCATCACTTCGGTGTAACTGATAAACCGAGGTGTCTGCATCGCAGGCAAGCCAGCTCCCACATGGTTTTGCGCAGGCTTGAGAGTTACAACGGGTAGGTGTAGTGCAACGAGTAGCTTTCTACCCCGTCGTTATTGCTGCTGATGCCCGCATTGGAATAGTGCGTGGCGCGAATGCCCACTTCATGCCCACCGGCAAAGCGCAAACCAAAGCCCAGTCGGTCTTCGAACTGGAAGGCCTGGCCGATGTTGTTGTCTTCAACCCGCGTACGTGAAAACACCGCGACACCGATCCCGGCTTCTATATAGGGCTTGACCTTCTCCCCGGCAAACTCGTACACAAACACCGGCGAGAACGACAGGCTGCTGACACTCGCGCGTTTGTCGCCATCCCAGTAGGTGTAAGCGCCGCTCCAATAGCCGGTCAGTCGGCCCGTATCACTCTGCCACCAGCTTTTATCCCAATCCGACGTCAGCCCCAATCGATAGGTCATGGTCGAATCGCTGGTGCCCCCCACCCCAAATTCCAGGCCGGCGGCCTGGGCCGAAACCGAGTGTCCCACCACAGCGGCCGCAATCGCAGCCAAACAGAACAAGCGCTTCATAAGAGCACATCCTTTGAGATCGAAGTCGTATGGTTTTGTACAGGCTAACGCTATAGAAGCTTGCGCGATGCCAGAAGTTCAGCTTCTAACCGCGATGTTTCACGAATTTTTCACAAGCCAAAATTACGCACAACACCGGGAGATTTCCAGAGTGTCGGTAGGATATTTCTTAGGTGATCGACGTCGCCGCTGGTCCAGAACTGCGCTGGCTCAGGCTTGCCGGGCGACAGCAGGTTACGTTCGCACAACAGACGCTTGAGCTGACGCGCCACGGCAGCGCCGGTGTCGATCAGGATGATGCTAGGGGGAAGCATCTGTGCCAGAAGCGGCTTGAGGAAGGGGTAATGGGTACAGCCGAGGATGATGGTGTCACAACCGGCGCTCAGCAGCGGGTCGACATAGCCCTGCAACAGCTGGCGCAGCGCGGTGCTGTTGAGGTCACCGGTTTCGATCAACTCCACCAGGCCCGGGCACGGCTGGGTAATCACCCGCACGTCGGTGGCAAAGCGGTCGAGTAATGCTGCGAACTTGGCACTTTGCAATGTGCCGGTGGTGGCGAGCACGCCGACCACGCCACTGCGGGTGGCAGCGGCGGCTGGCTTGACCGCCGGCTCCATACCCACCAAAGGCCAGTCGGGATAGTCCTGGCGCAAATCAGCCACGGCGGCGACGGTTGCGGTGTTGCAGGCAATCACAAAGGCTTTGGCGCCTTGTTCACGAAAAAACTCGGCGACCAAACGGCTACGCTCAAGAATGAACGCCGGGGATTTTTCACCGTAGGGGATATGCCCGCCATCAGCCACGTACAGCAGTGACTCATGGGGCAACAACTGCTGGATTTCATCCAGCACCGACAGGCCGCCGACGCCGGAATCGAACACACCGATGGGCGCGTCCTTAACCATGGGCCGTCCCGCAAACGCTGCAGCCGGGGTCGCGCTTGACGCGCAGTTCGCGAAAACGCGTGGTCAAGGCGTCGATCAGTAGCAAGCGCCCCACCAAGGGTTCACCAAAGCCTGCCAGCAACTTCAGCGCTTCCAGTGCTTGCAGGCTGCCGACCAGCCCGACCAACGGACCGACCACACCGGCTTCGCTGCAGGTCAGCTCGGTGTCGCTGCCGTGCCCATATAAACAGTGGTAGCACGGGCTTTCGTCGCGGCGCGGGTCGAACACTGACAATTGCCCTTCCAGGCGAATGGCCGCACCGCTGACCAATGGTTTTCCAGCCGCAACACAAGCGGCGTTGACGGCTTCACGGGTGGCGAAGTTGTCGCTGCAATCGAGCACCACGTCTACTGCGGCCACTGCGGCGGCGAGTGAATCGGCATCCAGCGCAGTGCGATGGGCGACCAACGTAATTTCGGGGTTGATGCCGGCCAGGCGACGCATGGCCGAATCGACCTTGGCCTGCCCGACGCTGTCGGTGTCGTGGATGATCTGGCGTTGCAGGTTGGTCAGGTCGACAGTGTCGAAGTCTGCCAGGTGCAACTCGCCCACGCCGGCAGCGGCCAGGTACAACGCGACTGGCGCACCCAAGCCGCCGAGGCCGACAATCAGCGCATGGCCGTTTTTAAGACGCAGCTGGCCTTCGATGTCGACATGTTGCAACAGAATCTGTCGGCTATAGCGCAACAGCTCCTGGTCGGTCAGCACGGGCGGCGCCCCAACGTGATGCGTTCGTGGCCGCCGAGGTCGATGCGGCTGTGGACCTCTTCAAAGCCCTCACCCGACAACAAATCACGTACCGCCGCAGCTTGGTCGTAACCGTGTTCGAGCAGCAGCCAGCCACCGGTATTCAAGTGGGCTGGGGCCTGGGCGATGATCAACCGCAGATCGTCCAGCCCATCATGGCCCGCCACCAAGGCGCTGGCCGGTTCAAAGCGCACATCGCCTGCCACCAGGTGCGGATCATTATCGGCAATGTAAGGCGGGTTGCTGATGATCAAATCGAAGCGCTGGCCTTGCAGCGCGCTGAACCAATGGCTGTTCAACGCCGTGGCGTTCTTCAGGTGCAGGCGCTGGCGGTTGCGTTCGGCCAGGGCCACGGCTTCGAGCACACGGTCAACGGCGGTGACCTGCCAGGCCGGGCGTTCGCTGGCCAGGGCCAGGGCGATCGCGCCGCTGCCGGTGCCCAGGTCGAGGACCTTGGCAGGCGTGGCCGGCAACAATTCAAGGGCGGCTTCCACCAGCAGCTCGGTTTCCGGGCGCGGGATCAGCGTGTGCGGCGCGACCTCCAGGTCGAGCTTCCAGAAACCCTGCTGACCGAGGATGTAGGCCACCGGCTCACCCGTGCGGCGACGCTGCAGGTAATCGGCAAAGGTCAGCGCATCTTCGCTGCTGACGATTTTTTCCGGCCAGGTGTGCAAGTAGCTGCGCGATTTGCCCAAGGCAGCGGCCAGTAACAGTTCCACATCCAGACGCGCGGTGGGCGAGTCAGGCAGGTCAGCGGCGCGCAGGAGGCTGGCAATAATGGTCATTTATTCACCTATCGCCGCCAACTGATCGGCCTGGTATTCGGCCAGCAAAGGCTCGATCACCGCATCAACGCCGCCGGCGAGAATTTCGTCGAGGGAGTAAAGCGTGAGGTTGACCCGGTGGTCGGTGACCCGGCCTTGGGCGAAGTTGTAGGTGCGGATGCGTTCGGAGCGGTCGCCCGAGCCCACCAGCAGCTTGCGCTCGCTGGCAATCGCGTTGGCGGCGGCGCTGGTCTGCTGGTCGTTGAGCTTGGCCGACAGCCAGGACATGGCCCGCGCACGGTTTTTGTGCTGGGAACGCTCTTCCTGGCATTCGACCACGATGCCCGACGGCAAGTGGGTGATCCGGATCGCCGAGTCGGTCTTGTTCACGTGCTGACCACCGGCGCCCGACGAACGGTAGGTGTCGACACGCAAGTCCGCCGGGTTGATCTCAATGGCTTCCTGCTCGTCCGGCTCGGGCAACACGGCCACGGTGCACGCCGAGGTGTGGATACGGCCCTGGGATTCAGTCGCCGGAACCCGCTGCACGCGGTGCGCGCCGGACTCGAATTTAAGCTTGCCGTAGACGTTGTCACCTTCGACCCGGGCGATGACTTCTTTATAGCCGCCGTGCTCACCCTCATTCTCGGACAAAATCTCGACCCGCCAGCCACGTCGCTCGGCGTAGCGCGAGTACATGCGGAACAGGTCGCCGGAGAAGATTGCCGCCTCGTCGCCACCGGTGCCGGCGCGGATTTCGAGGAACACGTTGCGCCCGTCGTTCGGGTCTTTGGGCAGCAGCATGCGTTGCAGGTCGCCTTCCAACTCGGCCAGCTTCTCTTTGGCTTCGCGGACTTCTTCCACGGCCATTTCACGCATGTCCGGGTCGCTGTCCTTGAGCAGCGCCTGGGCGCCTTCGAGGTCGGCCTGCACTTTCATCAGGCTTTTATAGGTGGCCACAATCGGCTCAACTTCGGCGTATTCCTTGGAATAGGCGCGGAACTTGGTCTGATCGGAGATGACCTCGCCATCGCCGAGCAAGGCGGTCAGTTCTTCGAAACGGTCCTGGAGCACGTCCAGTTTATTGAGCAGTGACGCTTTCATTGCGGTTTTTTATCCGAAGAGCTATCTGACGCGCCCTCACCGAGGGCAAAGAGTTCCTGGGCCATGGCCAGCGCATCGAGGCGGCCTTCGGCGGTAAGCTTTTTCAACTGAACGCTGGGGGCGTGGAGCAATTTGTTGGTCAGGCCACGTGCCAATTGCATCAGCACTTCTTCGGCGCTGCTGCCGTTGGCCAGCAAGCGCTGGGCCTTGATCAATTCTTCATCGCGCAGGCGTTCACCCTGCTGACGATACGCCTTAAGCACGTCGACCGCCGCCAGCTCACGCAGGCGCACCATAAAGTCTTCGGCGCCGGTGCTGACCATTTCCTCGGCGGCCTGGGCTGCGCCCTGGCGACTCTTGAGGTTTTCGGCGACCACTTCGTGCAGATCATCGACGCTATAGAGGTAAACGTCGTCCAACTCGCCGACTTCAGGCTCGATATCACGGGGAACAGCGATATCCACCATGAAGATCGGTTTGTGCTTGCGCAGCTTCAGCGCGCTCTCGACCGCGCCTTTGCCCAGGATCGGCAACTGGCTGGCGGTGGAGCTGATGACGATATCGCTGCGCACCAGCTCGGCCGGGATGTCCGAGAGCAACACCGCGTGGGCGCCAAACTGCTCGGCCAGGATGCTCGCGCGCTCCAGGGTGCGGTTGGCGACCACGATACGCTTGACGCCCAGGTCATGCAGGTGGCGAGCGACCAAGGTGATGGTTTCACCGGCGCCGATCAACAGCGCCTGGCTGCGCTGCAAGTCACTGAAAATCTGTTTGGCCAGGCTCACGGCGGCGAACGCGACGGACACCGGGTTTTCACCGATGGCGGTGTCGGTGCGCACCTGCTTGGCCGAATTGAACGTAGCCTGGAACAAACGGCCAAGCAACGGGCCGACGGTGCCAGCCTCGCGGGCCACGGCGTAGGCGGATTTCATCTGGCCGAGGATCTGCGGCTCGCCCAACACCAGCGAGTCGAGCCCTGCGGCGACGCGCATCATGTGACGAACTGCCGCATCCTCTTCGTGCACATATGCACTGGCGCGCAGGTCCTCGAGATCCAAATGGTGATAATCGGCCAGCCAGCGCAGCACCACATCCGCTGAGAGATGTTCCTGCTCTATATAAAGCTCGCTGCGATTGCAGGTCGAAAGGATCGCAGCTTCGCGGCTGTCGGTGAGCCGGCAGAGCTGCTGCAAGGCCTCAACCAACTGCTCTGGCGTAAACGCCACGCGCTCGCGCACGTCTACGGTTGCAGTCTTGTGGTTAATACCGAGTGCGAGGAAGGCCATTCAATATCGCTGATGATGTCGGGAAGCCGACAATTGTCCTACTTCGAAAGATCCAGAACAACCACCGTCGTCTATTGTCCTAGTAGCTTGTGCCTATAAAGGCGCCCACTGAGACTCGGTTATGTTTGGCCGAAGGCTTGTGTCATGATGATCCGACCGCAGGTTAGTCGTCCTCTTCCTATATGAATAGATCTTCCGCGTTGCTCCTTGCTTTTGTCTTCCTCAGCGGCTGCCAGGCCTTGGCACCCGTGTCGCCGGACGGTACGCCGCCGGTCGAAGACAGCGCCCCAGCCCCTGAAAAGCCCAAGGTTTACTCCTCGTTCAATGAAGAAACGATCTACAGCCTGCTGACCGCGGAACTCGCCGGCCAGCGCAATCGTTTCGATATTGCCCTGGATAACTATGTGACCCAGGCCATCAACACCCAGGACCCGGGCATTTCGGAGCGTGCGTTTCGCATCGCCGAATACCTGGGCGCTGACCAGGCCGCGCTGGATACTTCGCTGATCTGGGCGAAAAACGCTCCGCAAGACCTGGAAGCGCAACGTGCGGCGGCCGTGCAACTGGCACGCGCCGGGCGCTATGACGACTCCATGGTGTATATGGAGAAAGTCCTGCAGGGCAAGGGCGACACGCATTTCGACTTCCTCGCGCTGTCGGCTGCCGACACTGACCAGGACACGCGCAATGGCTTGATGAAGAGTTTTGACCGCCTGCTGCAAAAGCATCCGAAGAACAGCCAACTGATTTTCGGCAAAGCCTTGCTGCTGCAGCAGGATGATGAAGCCGATGCCGCCCTCAAGCTGCTGGAGCAGAACCCGCCGGAAGACGGCGAGATCGCCCCGATTCTGCTGCGCGCACGCTTGCTGCAGAACCTTAATCGCGGCAAGGAAGCGATTCCACTGCTGGAAAAAAGCATCAAGAAATACCCGGGCGACAAGCGCTTGCTGCTGACCTATGCGCGAATGCTGGTGGAGCAAGACCGCATGGAAGACGCCAAAGTGCAGTTCGCCAACCTGGTCCAGCAATACCCCGACGACGACGAGCTGCGTTACTCCCTGGCACTGGTCTGCCTGGAAGCCAAGGCCTGGGACGAGGCCAAGGGTTATCTGGAGGAGCTGATCGAGCGCGAAAGCCATGTGGATTCGGCGCACCTGAACCTCGGCCGCATCGCGGAAGAACGCAACGACCCGCAGGCTGCGCTGCTTGAGTACGCCCAGGTCGGCCCCGGCAACGATTACCTGCCGGCCCAGCTGCGTCAGGCCGATATCCTGATGAGCAACGGCCGCACCGACGAAGCGGAAAAACGCCTGGCGGCGGCACGTGATGCCGAACCGGACTATGCGATCCAGCTGTACCTGATCCAGGCCGAAACACTGTCGGCCAACAAGCAGGGCGAACGCGCCTGGAAATTGCTGCAACAAGCCTTGCTGCAATACCCCGACGATTTGAACCTGCTGTACACCCGCGCCATGCAGGCGGAAAAACGCAATGACCTGGCGCAGATGGAAAAAGACCTGCGCCTGATCATCAAGCGCGACCCGGACAATGCCATGGCGCTCAATGCCCTGGGCTACACCCTGTCGGACCGCACCACGCGTTACGCCGAAGCCAAGGTGCTGATCGAACAAGCCCACAAGCTCAACCCGGAAGACCCGGCCGTGCTCGACAGCCTGGGTTGGGTGAATTACCGCCTGGGCAATCTGGACGAAGCCGAACGCCTGCTGCGCCAGGCACTCGAACGTTTCCCTGACCAAGAGGTGGCAGCCCACCTGGGTGAAGTGCTGTGGGCCAATGGCAAACAGCGCGAAGCGCGACAAATCTGGGAAAAATTCCTCAAGGAACAACCCGAAAGCCCCATCCTGCGCGGCACCATCAAGCGCCTGACCGGATCCGAGACCCTTTAAGCTTATGTTTTTGCGCCACGTTATTGTTTTCAGTTTCATCGCCCTGCTCGCCGGTTGCGCGGGCATCGGCAGTCGTGAATCCGTTGAAGGCCAGGGCAACCCGGCGCAATGGAAACAGCACAAAGAGCAGCTCAGCAGCATCGACGGCTGGCAGATCGACGGCAAGGTCGGGGTTCGCGCGCCGAAAGATTCCGGCAGCGGCACGTTGTTCTGGCTGCAGCGCCAGGACTATTACGATATCCGTTTGTCCGGGCCACTTGGCCGCGGTGCTGCGCGCCTGACCGGCCGGCCAGGGCAAGTGAGCCTGGAAGTGGCCAATCAAGGCCGCTATGAGGCAGCCACGCCGGAAGAACTGCTGGAACAACAGATTGGCTGGAAGCTCCCCGTTTCGCACCTTGTGTGGTGGGTACGCGGCCTGCCTGCGCCGGACAGCAAAAGCAGGCTGAGCCTCAACGGCGACAGCCGCCTGGCCACGCTTGAGCAGGATGGCTGGCAGGTTGAATACCTCAGCTACGTGCAACAGGGCGCCTACTGGCTGCCCGAGCGCATCAAACTGCATGGCACCGACCTTGACGTCACGCTGGTGATCAAGGAATGGCAACCGCGCAAGCTGGGGCAATAACGTGACCGCCACCACCTTGACACTGCCCTCCCCGGCCAAACTCAATTTGATGCTGCACATTCTGGGTCGCCGTGAAGACGGCTACCACGAGTTGCAGACGCTGTTTCAGTTTCTCGATTACGGCGATGAACTCACCTTCGCCGTGCGCGACGATGGCGTGATCCAGCTGCACACCGAATTCGAAGGCGTGCCCCACGACAGCAATCTGATCGTCAGGGCCGCGAAAAAACTTCAGGCGCAATCCGGTTGCTCACTCGGCATCGACATCTGGATCGATAAAATTTTGCCCATGGGCGGCGGCATCGGTGGCGGCAGCTCAAATGCCGCGACCACGCTGCTCGGTTTGAATCACTTGTGGCAACTGGGCTGGGACCACGATCGCCTGGCCACGCTGGGCCTGACACTGGGCGCCGACGTGCCGGTTTTCGTGCGTGGGCACGCGGCTTTTGCCGAAGGCGTCGGGGAGAAACTCACCCCGGAATACCCCGAAGAGCCTTGGTATGTTGTGCTTGTTCCGCAAGTATCTGTAAGTACAGCAGAAATTTTTTCAGATCCACTGTTGACACGTAACTCTCCTCCCATTAAAGTGCGCCCCGTTCCCAAGGGAAACAGTCGAAATGACTGCTTACCGGTTGTAGCAAGGCGTTATCCAGAGGTACGTAACGCTTTGAATTTGTTAGGTAAATTTACCGAAGCAAAATTAACCGGAACTGGAAGTTGTGTGTTTGGGGGCTTCCCAAGCAAAGCTGAAGCTGATAAAGTCTCGGCCCTTCTTACAGAGACCCTTACAGGGTTTGTAGCAAAGGGAAGCAACGTTTCGATGTTGCATCGCAAGCTGCAAAGTCTGCTCTAAAAGGAACCGAGTACTGGGTACTCGTTGCAACAGATACAGGGGCGTCGCCAAGCGGTAAGGCAGCAGGTTTTGATCCTGCCATGCGTTGGTTCGAATCCAGCCGCCCCTGCCATTTTCTAATACTCATCCAGGTTACCCTCAGCCTCTAGGTACTGCGCGTGTCCAAGATGATGGTCTTTACGGGGAACGCCAACCCCGATCTGGCTCGACGTGTCGTACGTCAGCTGCATATCCCTCTCGGTGACATCTCTGTCGGTAAATTCTCCGACGGCGAAATTACAGCCGAGATCAATGAAAACGTCCGCGGTAAAGATGTTTTCATTATTCAGCCGACCTGCGCTCCGACCAACGATAACCTGATGGAACTCGTCGTGATGGCTGATGCCTTCCGCCGCTCCTCAGCGACTCGAATCACAGCTGTAATCCCTTACTTTGGTTATGCCCGTCAGGATCGCCGTCCGCGTTCCGCACGTGTGGCTATCAGCGCGAAAGTCGTTGCTGACATGCTGACCGTGGTAGGCATCGACCGTGTTCTCACGGTTGACCTGCACGCTGACCAAATCCAGGGGTTCTTCGATATTCCGGTAGATAACATCTACGGCTCCCCAGTATTGGTGGATGACATTGAAGACCAGCGCTTTGAAAACCTGATGATCGTGTCCCCGGACATTGGTGGCGTCGTGCGTGCACGGGCTGTTGCCAAATCCCTGGGCGTGGACCTCGGGATCATCGACAAACGCCGTGAGAAAGCCAATCACTCTGAAGTGATGCATATCATCGGTGATGTCGAAGGGCGTACCTGTATTCTGGTTGATGACATGGTCGACACCGCCGGCACCCTGTGCCACGCGGCGAAAGCCTTGAAAGAGCACGGTGCAGCAAAAGTCTTCGCCTACTGCACACACCCTGTGCTGTCGGGCCGAGCGATCGAGAACATCGAGAACTCCATGCTGGACGAACTGGTGGTGACTAACACCATCCCGTTGTCCGCAGCAGCTCAAGCCTGTTCGCGTATCCGTCAACTGGATATCGCACCGGTAGTTGCCGAAGCGGTTCGCCGCATCAGCAACGAAGAATCGATCAGCGCGATGTTCCGATAAGGGTCAAACCTTACGAAACATCCCACTGACGAAAAGCGCCCCGCCCCAGCATTCTGTTGGGGCGGGGCTTTTTTGCCCATATCGCCTTTAGCGCTGGTCGCAAACGCTGGGGCGAATGTGGTTATTTTGGAGATACAACATGAACGATTTTACTCTGAATGCTGAAGCGCGTTCCGACCTGGGGAAAGGTGCGAGCCGCCGCCTGCGTCGTCTCGCAAGCCTGGTTCCAGCTGTAGTTTACGGTGGCGACAAAGCCCCTGAATCCATCAGCATGCTGGCCAAAGAAATCGCCAAACTGCTCGAAAACGATGCGGCCTACAGCCACATCATCGAGCTGAATGTTGGTGGCAAGAAGCAGAACGTCATCATCAAGGCCCTGCAACGTCACCCAGCCAAAGGCCACGTGCTGCACGCTGACTTCGTACGCGTAGTAGCCGGTCAGAAACTGACCGCTATCGTGCCTGTGCACTTTGTTGGTGAAGAAGCTCCGGTCAAGAAAGGCGGCGAAGTTTCGCACGTTGTTGCCGAGATCGAAGTGACCTGCCTGCCGAAAGACCTGCCTGAGTTCATCGAAGTCGACCTGTCGGCTCTGGAAATCGGCGACATCGTTCACCTGTCCGACCTCAAAGCCCCTAAAGGCGTTGAGTTTGTTGCACTGGCTCACGGTGATGACAAAGCTGTTGCAAACGTTCACGCTCCACGCGTTGCACCAGAAGCTGAAGAAGGCGCTGCAGAGTAATTCACTCTGTAATGTCGGAGCTTGAGGAAACATCGCGGACCGGAACGTAGCGAGAAAGCGGGCGATAACGCGGCGTTTACTCTTGAGTAAATGATCTTTTGTTGACCGCTTTCGCCGCACACAGGTTGCGGCGATGTTATCCACAACTCCAAAGGAAGGGCCCCTGTCGTGACTGCCATTAAACTGATCGTTGGCCTGGGAAATCCAGGCGCCGAATACGAACAGACCCGGCATAACGCGGGGGCCCTTTTTGTTGAGCGTATCGCCCACGCACAAGGTGTGAACCTTGTGGCCGATCGCAAATATTTTGGCCTGACCGGGCGCTTCTCGCACCAGGGTCAGGATGTTCGTCTGCTGATTCCTACCACCTACATGAACCGCAGCGGCCAGGCTGTCGCGGCGCTTGCGGGCTTCTTCCGGATCAAACCCGAAGAAATCCTGGTGGCCCATGACGAACTGGACCTGCCACCCGGCGTTGCCAAACTCAAGTTAGGCGGCGGGCATGGCGGCCACAATGGCCTGCGCGACATCATTGCGCAGTTGGGTAATCAGAATAATTTTTACCGTCTGCGGCTCGGCATTGGCCACCCAGGCGTTGCCAGTATGGTTTCAAATTTCGTCCTGGGTCGTGCGCCACGCGCCGAACAGGAAAAACTCGATGCCAGCATCGACTTTGCCCTCGGCGTGCTGCCGGATATCTTCGCCGGTGAATGGAACCGCGCGATGAAAAACCTGCACAGCCAGAAGGCCTGACTCTTACCGAGGGGAAACACCATGGGATTCAATTGCGGCATCGTCGGCCTGCCCAACGTCGGCAAATCCACCCTGTTCAACGCCCTGACCAAGTCCGGTATTGCGGCGGAGAACTTCCCCTTCTGCACCATCGAACCCAACAGCGGTATCGTGCCGATGCCAGACCCGCGCCTGGACGCGTTGGCGGCGATCGTCAATCCCAAGCGTATCCTGCCGACCACCATGGAGTTCGTCGACATCGCGGGCCTGGTAGCCGGCGCGTCGAAAGGTGAGGGCCTGGGCAACAAGTTTTTGGCCAACATCCGTGAAACCGATGCCATCGCCCACGTGGTCCGCTGCTTTGAAGACGAGAACGTGATTCACGTCTCCAACAGCGTTGACCCGAAACGCGACATCGAGATCATCGACCTGGAACTGATCTTCGCCGACCTCGACAGCTGCGAAAAGCAACTGCAGAAAGTCGCGCGTAACGCCAAGGGCGGTGACAAGGACGCAGTGGTTCAGAAAGGCCTGCTGGAACAACTGATCGCACACTTCACCGAAGGCAAGCCGGCACGCAGCCTGATGAAGA
Organism: Pseudomonas sp. PA-5-4B; assembly: GCF_021606215.1. Taxonomy (NCBI): domain Bacteria; kingdom Pseudomonadati; phylum Pseudomonadota; class Gammaproteobacteria; order Pseudomonadales; family Pseudomonadaceae; genus Pseudomonas; species Pseudomonas sp. PA-5-4B. The sequence continues at coordinate 68,480 of NZ_WKDB01000008.1, forward strand.
ACATGGGTGTCGACGAGAAAGCCGTGATCAAAGGCTTCCACCTGCTGACCACCAAGCCTGTGATGTACATCGCCAACGTTGCCGAAGACGGCTTCGAGAACAACCCTTTGCTGGATGTGGTCAAGGCCATCGCCGACGAAGAAGGCGCTATCGTGGTGCCGGTGTGCAACAAGATCGAAGCGGAAATCGCCGAGCTCGATGACGGCGAAGAAAAAGACATGTTCCTCGAGGCCCTGGGCCTGGAAGAGCCTGGCCTGAACCGCGTGATCCGCGCCGGCTACGAAATGCTCAACCTGCAGACCTACTTCACCGCCGGTGTTGAAGAAGTCCGCGCCTGGACCGTCAAGGTCGGTGCCACTGCACCACAGGCCGCCGGCGTGATCCACACCGACTTCGAAAAAGGCTTTATTCGCGCCGAAGTCATCGCCTACAACGACTTCATCCAGTACAAGGGTGAAGCCGGTACCAAGGAAGCCGGTAAATGGCGCCTGGAAGGCAAAGAGTACATCGTCAAGGATGGCGACGTGATGCACTTCCGTTTCAACGTCTAAGCGCCATCGCAGTTTTGCCGCCCACAAAAAAGCCGATGCACTGCATCGGCTTTTTTGTGGGCGGTTGTTTGTATTTCGACAATAGCTATCCTCTTATCTATTTGAAACCTTAAGACGTTTCCTATTTGTCGTAACAAAAACAGCCCAACAACCTCGAGTGACGTTAAGCGACAAGTTAATGACTTTTCCTACGCAAGCCTGGCTTACTCTTACCTGCATACTCGATGATAAATCTTATACTTTACGCTCTGCCCAAACACCGTCTAAATCACAGCCTTTTAATCGTAAACAATCACGCTAGTGGAGCACCCACCCGATGTCGGCCGCCGATCAAAAAGAAAGCGAAACCGATACGCCATTCATTGAAGGCTCGGATATTGAGAACACGATCAATAGCACCGCGACACTGAATGTTGACATCTTGTTGCTGGGGGAAACCGGCACTGGCAAAGATACCCTGGCACAACGAATACATCGCCTGTCCGGCCGTCGAGGTAACTTTGTTGCGGTCAATTGCGCCGCCATTCCGGAGAGCCTCGCCGAAAGCCAATTATTCGGTGTCAACAGTGGTGCTTATACCGGGGCTGTACAATCACGCGCAGGGTTTATCGAGGCGGCTCACCTGGGTACGTTGTATTTGGATGAAATCGACAGCATGCCGCTTTCGCTGCAGGCCAAGCTATTGCGTATGCTCGAATCACGAGGGGTTGAACGGCTGGGCTCAACACGCTTCATCCCCGTCGACATGCGCGTCATCGCGTCCGCTCAACAATCACTGCATGACATGGTCGAGCAAGGCAGCTTCAGGCGGGACCTGTATTTTCGCCTGAACGTTATTAACATCAAGCTGCAGCCGCTGCGTGACCGACGTGAGCGTATCGTACCGTTGTTTCTGGAGATGATTAAACAAGAGGCGGAGCACTTCAACTGCACAGCCCCTCACCCCCCAACCGAACTGCTCCAGCAGTTGTTGTGTCATACGTGGCCGGGCAATGTCCGCGAACTACGCTCCACGGCCAAGCGTTTTGTCCTTGGGCTGCCGCCTTTATCGGCATCGAATGCAGAACCGCTGGAACTGGGCCTGAAAGACCGTCTGCAGCGTATTGAGAAAACGCTCATTGAAGAGTCTTTACATCGTCACACTTACAGCGTGGATTGTGTGGCGTTGGAACTGGGGGTTGCCAAGCGCACGCTCTACTACCGAATGAAGCAACTGGGTGTTTCACTCAACGCGTGTTTGCACGCTCAGGAAGTGCAATAAACGCTGAAACAAGTAGAAATAGGCCGATGGAACTGTTTCCAGAGGCATCGCCACTCAGTGTACGAGCATCGATTATCAAATAACGATGTAGCACGATTAATCGAATGCCTCATGACGAATACTCAACTATCCGATAGACAACCCAAAGGTGAAACCATGACATCTCCAGTCGGCAGCGGTGGCAGCATTACCAGCAAACAACTTTTTGATCAAATGAAAACGCTCACTGAGGAAAAAAACAAAGAAACGCTCGAGATGGCAAAGCTGGATAAAGATGCTTCGATTGCCAGCAAGTGGAGCCAGGTAATTAACAAAGTACAATAAGCAACACAGGCTTTCTCTAGTGTATTAAATAGAGAAAGCCTGTCTATTTTCCTGAGGGAGGTTTATATGCGCACAACGCTTGAAAAAGAGCGGGAAACCTATTCAGGTGCCCCTGTGTTTCCCGTCGAAAAAAGCAGTGATAGCGCCCACGACGCGCATTTCTTCAGTGCAGCACTGGAGCAGAACAATCCCTATCCGTCGGCCCCCTCCGCCCCAGGAAACAGTCGGTCGCTGGTGAGCCAATCAGAGCGGTTGAAATCCAACAACGAAAAAATCCCCAAGCTCCTGCGTGAATATACCAAGACCCAAAACGAGCTGAAAATGGCGGACGCCACACAGACCATTATTGAATCAAAAGAAATCCTCAACATCGGCGTCAAGGTAATAAAACACTGCACTTCGTTTGTTGAGAAAACCACTAACCTGCAATAGGTGAACCATGCGCCGCTGCCGCTTTATTCTCTTATGGCTGACCCTCTTATCGGTACTGAGCGGATGCGGTGAAAGCGTCGAACTGCACCGCAAGTTATCCGAGCAGGAAGCCAATGAGGTAATCGCTGAATTGGCAGACAAGCACATTCGGGCACAAAAACAGCTGGAGAAAGACGGCGTGGTCGTTCGCGTGCGCACAGATGATATTGCTGCCGCGGTCCACACGCTTGCCGCCGCCGGGTTACCAAAGACTGCGCGCTCTACGCTGGGCGACGTATTTCGCAAGGAAGGTGTCATCTCGACACCGCTTGAGGAACGGGCGCGCTATATCTATGCCTTGTCTCAGGAGCTGGAAGCGACCTTGTCCAATATCGATGGGGTTCTTGTCGCCAGGGTACACGTGGTACTGCCCGAGCGGGTCGCACCGGGAGAGCCGGTACAGCCGGCCTCGGCATCGGTCTTCATCAAGCATGATCCACGGCTGGAACCCGACAGCTTGCTGCCGCGCATTCGGCGGATGGTCGCCAGTAGCATACCGGGCATGACAACAGCCGTTGCAAACCCGCAAAAACTGACCGTGATCTTCGTACCGGCTACCGCCTACAAGGAAAAGCAGCAACTCGCCTACTTCGGGCCGTTTCTGATTAAGCCCGGGGACCTCGCTTTTTGGCAGACCATGGTGACATTGTTCTTTATCGCCCTGTTAGTGGGGTGCGCTGCAGCGGGGTTCTGGGTGAAAAAGGCGCGCGGCGCCCAACAAGCCGAGCCGAACACGAATGACGCATGACAGCCTCAGTTGGGCCAAGTGGTGGGCCTGCCCATGGCTCGATTCGCCCCATGACTGGACGCCTTTCGTCCCTTCAGTGCCCTATTCGAGAACACTCTGCCAGAGCCAGCACGCGGCAATGGCAACGGCGTTGGGAATTGATCCATGCCTGCCTGTCGAACCGTCTCCAGCACTGTTGCAGTTGGTACTTGAACCTGAACAACGCAGAGACCTCATCCTCGCGCTGGTCGGCGGTGTTTACCAGATCAAGAACCGCACGCCATTGAGCCAAGACCTGCAACTCTGGTGCGTACGCCTTTCCAAGGCACTGCTGCCCAACAGCCTGCAAATCAACACTGAAGACCCCCTGCACTATCTACGCGCCTGGGTAGAACCCTCTGTGTGGCAGCGGCTGCGGTTGAGCTTTGACCACCATCGGGTGCTCGCCCTAGAGAAGAACCCTCGACTGATCGATGCCCACGACAAGCTTGAAACTATTTGGAAGGCCGCAATATGGCGCACCGGTGCGTCAAACAACGAGCCGGTGTTTTCCTTCGCCGAGGAGTCCCAGGACGATGTTGTGCAAACGCACGATTGAGCTACGCAAGCCGCTTCCTTCACGGACCTGCTCGCTGATTCCCTTGGAAACGTTGGCGGACTGCGCCCGCGACACCGAATTGTTAAACAGTGCCCAGGTTCAAGCTGATGAAATCCTGCGCCAGACCTATGTGCAACGCGACCAATTGCTGCTGCAGGCTCAACATGAGTTCTGGCAACGCGCCAATCGCCAATTGCATCTGTGGCACACGCAGCAGCAAGCGGTCCTCGACAACATCGAACGCATCGCCACATCAGTCACCCACAGTGCCATTCGCAGCTTGCTCGAGGACACAACGCCCACTCAACGGGTGTCTGCCATGCTCAAGCAAATGCTCGCAGCCCAGGCCCCGGCGATCCGCGCAAAGTTGGTCTGCAACCCGCAGGATCAGGCGGATGTGGAACATTGGCTGGATCAACATACCGAAGCGCCCTGGCGCCTGCTGTGTGACGAGTCTGTTCAGCCACAGATGTTGATCCTGGAGGCAGAGGAAGGCAGCTTTCGTATCGACTGGGCCTCTTCGATCAATGCCCTGTTGGTGTCTCACACAGACTTTGTTTCAGAGGATTAACTTCTCAACCGGCCTGCTGCATTTTTTATCCAGATATTTAAAAAATCGTGGAACGGATCCCAAAGGCAAACCACATAAAAAATACACGTTCAACGGAGATCAGCATATGAAACTCGACGCACGCGAGGGCGGGCAAATCTTCAGGGATTTAAGCAAAAACAACCGGCAGTTCGAACAACTCGGTCAGGGCATCCCTGATGAAATAACCTCGAAAGAGTTTTCATCACTGCTGGGTGAACACTTCAGGCTGAAACAAAACTTGATGCTACAGACGACTGCCGCCGGAGCGGTTCTCGGCCACCGAGCCGAGATGGGAAAAATCATTTTCAATGGGACCTGAGTGTTTCAGCGCGCGGCTCACTCAGTGGCTGGCGGGGGCAGAGCAAGAAATCACGCTGCTGGAGGGCGACGACGCCATAACCCTGCGTCGTTACCCGCAGTGTTTTTTGCTCAGCGCTCAACTTACCCATCAGCCAAAGCACGCACAAACAACAATGGAAACCTGGCTACAACTGGGTGGAGCAAGCCTGGCGTACTTTCAGGGAGCGCTTTCAGTCGAGCCCTCCACGGGGCAGCTCTGGCTACTTCAATGCGTCACGCAGGAAGACCATCAGGCCGTTCTGTTTAACCAACTCGAATCCCTTCTCAATCAGCGCGACACCTGGCGTTCCACGGCCAAGCGGCTGGCCAGAACGCCCAAAAAATCTGGGCCAACTCCACTGCGTGCGCAGTTTTATTAACTAGAGAATCCTATATGAACACCCTCATTTACAAGCGTTTACGCTTGTCTATCAGCTCGCCCTGTGCGCGTTTCAAACACGCCGACTGGCGTATTCCAATAGTTCTGATGTGCCTGTTGATACCTCTGCAAAGCCCCCTTGCCGCCATTCCAGCGGAATGGAAAAACACGGCGTATGCCTACGAAACCCAGTACAAGCCTGTACGCGAAGTGCTCGAAGACTTCGCCCAGACCTTCGGCACCCAACTGCAAATCGAGGGCCTGCTGGAGGGCGTCGTCAATGGCAAAATACGCGCTAATACTCCCCAGTCCATGCTCGACAGGCTGGGGGTCGAACACCGCTTCCAGTGGTACCTGTACAACAACACCCTGTACATCAGCACGCTGGATCAGCAAGAGTCTGCGCGGCTGGAAGTTTCGTCGGAAACGATCGCAGACCTTAAAAAGGCCCTGACCGATATCGGCCTGCTCGACAGCCGATTTGGCTGGGGTGAATTGCCGGACGATGGGGTTGTACTCGTCTCCGGTCCTAAACGCTATATCGAGCAGATCAAACAGTTCAGCAGCCAACGCAGATCTCCGGATGAAAAACAGAGCGTGCTGACTTACCCGCTCAAGTACGCCAACGCGGCGGACCGGATCATCGATTATCGCGGAGAGAAGCTGACCATCGCGGGCGTGGCCAGCGTGCTGCGTGGGTTACTGGAGCCGCGCTCCACCTCCACAGTTGCCAACGCCACCCAATCTTCCGGCGCTTCTTCACCGTCGGCCCTGATTACGCCCAACGTCCCGCGGTTGAACAACCCTCTGCTGGAGCAGATGCTCGCCAACCCCACGAATGCAGGAGGGCTGTCGACGGGCGCCTCACTCGGCCCTCGCGCCCCACGCGCAACCAGCCGAATCCGGGTCGAAGCCGACGTGCGTAATAACGCGATTCTGATCTACGACCTGCCTGAGCGCCAAACGATGTACCGCGAGTTGATCACCCAACTCGACGTTGCACGCAAGCTGGTGGAGATAGACGCCATCATCCTCGACATCGAACGCACAAAGTTGCAAGAGTTCGGGGTTGAATGGGGCTTTCAAAACAGCCGTTGGCGCGGCGGCGTCAACGTGGCACCGGGCACGACTTCTCAGTTGTCGATTGGCAACCCCGGGCGCTTCTACGCTCACATACGTGCCCTGGAATCCCAAGGGCTGGCAACCCTGGTCTCCAACCCTTCCGTGCTCACCCTGGAGAACCAGCCGGCGGTCATCGATTTCAACCGCACGCGATACCTGAAGGCCGGCAGAGACTACGCAACCATTTTACCCGTGACCGTCGGCACCAGCTTTCAGGTGGTGCCACGGGTGATCACCAGCCGTGGTGGCCACCAGATCCATTTGGTGGTGGATATTGAAGACGGTAACTTCGACGAACTCAACCTACAGCCCGATGACCTCGATGTTCGCCGTGGCAAGGTGAGCACCCAGGCGGTAATGGCGGAAAAGCGCTCATTGGTGGTCGGTGGTTTCCATGTCACAGACAACAAGGACAAACAAAGCAAGGTGCCGCTCCTGGGCGATATTCCTTTGCTGGGCAAGGCATTGTTCTCCTCGACTGAACGACAGAACAGTCGACGCGAGCGACTGTTCATCCTCACCCCACGGGTCATCGGCGACCAATCTGACCCTTCGCGTTACTTGCCCCAGGAGGACCAGGCCCAATTGCAGGCTGCCCTCAAGCCTCTGGCGCGCCGGCAAGCCGCCCATCAGCCGCCCATAAACCGAAGCGATATCACCAGCACCCTGGCGCACCTGGTCAGCGGCGAAGTCCCAGACGGTTTCAAGGCAGGGCCAATGCCCCTGCAACTGGACACGTTGTGCGCCACGCGCGATCTGTTGGCGCTCAACAGCGAGCGCAGCCAGTGGTATACCGGCGCGCAGTTCAATGTGGCGGTGGTGGTCGTGCGCAACCAGATCAAACGCAACGTGCGCATCGATGAAAAAGAATGCAGCAACTCACAAACGCTGGCGGTCAGTGTCTGGCCACGCGCCTGGCTTAAACCGGGTGAAGAAGCTGAAGTGTTTATCGCCATGCGCCCCGTTGTGAAAGATGAACACATCGGCGTACCCCGCCCTTCCCTTCTCACCGCCCCCTTGAAGACCACGCCATGAAGCACGGACTCTTGAGTATTATCCTGATCGGCGCAGCAATGATCGCCGCCGGCTGTACGCCAACCTGCAAGGGCGACTCCTGCACGCGCCCGCAATCGAGCAGTGACAAAATGGTGGTCTGGTGGCCACCAGAGATGCGCGTAGACTCCGGCCCCTCTGGGGAGCGGGCAGACTACCAGACCATTTCCCTGGAACGATGAGCCTCACGACACAGCCTGACGATGCATTGCATCGTCAGGTTTTTTTGGCCGACGTGCGCAGAGGCGTTGCCGCCCACCTGCAACTCCTCCCAGGTATCCACCTGTGTACGCTGCAAGCCGGCACCCGCCCGGGGTTAGCCTTGCACATCGCGCGCGAAGCATTGCAAGCCGGGCAGGTGCAGCGGGCACTGGAGCGACGTTTTGAACAAGCAGTGAGGTACGACGGTTGCTTTGTCTATCTCGACGCCCAAGGGACCCTGGTCATCTGGCGCTCGCTGCCTACGCACCACAACGCGCTTGATAGTGCCGTCAGCCGCTTGCTTTCACTGGCCAACCTTGATGCATTGGATGCCCGCGCCACGCGTTGATCAGCGTTGTTCCAGCTCAGGCAACTCCAGGGTTTCGCGCTTGGCTTCATCATCCAACTCACGCAAGGTGCGGTAGATCAGCGCGACAGCCTGCAGGGTTTCACGAGGGATACTGGCGCCGAGCTTATTGGTGTAGAGCGTGCGGGCCAGCCATACACACTGAATGACCGGCACGTCAGCCGCTTTAGCCCTTTTGATCAGTTCACGCGCGTCGGCATCCGTGCCTTTGTCCACCAGCAACGGCAGCGGTGTCTTGCCGGGGCGGTAATACAACGCGACGGCAAGGTGCGTCGGGTTGACGACCAACATGTCGGACTCTTCCAGCTTGGGCAACTTGACCTTTGGCTCCTCCTGAGCCAATTGCTGCGCCAGCGACCGTCGCTGGCCCTTCACATGGGGGTCGCCTTCCATGTCCTTGTATTCCTTGACCACCTCGACCTGGGTCATGCGCATGCGCTTGGCAAAGAAGTGTTTCTGCAGCGTCAGGTCGAGAAGTGCCAACACCAGCAACAGGCCCAGGCACACATGCAACAGGTAACGAAACAGATCAATCAGCGCCAGGATATAACTGGACAGGTCGCTGTTGGCCAAGTTGATCAAGGCCCCAAGGGAAGGACCGATCACCGCATACAACACCACGCCTAACAACACCGCCTTGGCGACCCCCATCAACAGGTTCATCAGCGACTGGGCGGAGAACATCTGTTTGAGCTGATTAAGGGGGTTGAGGCGCTTGAAATCCAACTTCAGGATTTCCGGCGCGAACAGCAAGCCGAACTGCATCCAGCTACTGAGCAGCTTGACGGCGATTGCCACTGAAGCCATCAGCAACGCAAAGGAAAAAAACACCACCATGGCGTCGAGCAGCACCTCCTCCAAGGCTGACACAAAGGGTCGGCTGATGCGGGATATCGGCAGCAGCATCATTTCCTGAAACCGCTGCAGGCTGCGGTCAGCGGTCCATAGCGCGATCTCGCTGATGGCTGTCAGCACCAGAAGCTTGCCGACATCCTGGCTTTGGGCAACCTGGCCTTTCTTGCGTTGATCACGCAGTTTCTTGGCACTGGCCGGGTGTTTTTTCTCACCGGAATCACTCATGGCATCGCCACCTTGAACATCAGCCCCAGGGCGTGCTTGAGCTCGCCCAGCAGGCTTAAGCGGCCGACGATCAGGTCCTGCAACAGTTCAAAATACAACAGCAAAATACCAATACCCGCCAGGCACTTGACCGGTGGGGCCAGCGTACTCACCTGCAGCTGCGGGCTATAAAGTCCTAACAGGGCAACGCCAAACTCCAACAACAGCAGCACCGCGATAAAAGGTGCGGCGTAGAGCATCATGTGGGTGAACGTGTCGCCGAGCAGGTTGAGAAACACGCCAAACCCATTGGCGTGCGGAAGTGGAAACCAAACGGTAGGCGGCCAGACCGAGTAGCTGTCCCAGATCACCTGCGTCAGTGCTCCAAGCCCCAGGGTGGCCATCAACAAAAAAATCGCCAGCTCCTTGAACAGATGCCCGATGGGTGTGGCATCCGGCCCAAGCGAAGGGTTGAGCTGGCCACCCGCCAAGGCTCCCCGCTGGTTATCCAGCAGCGCCCCCACCGCCTCGAACATCCAGAACGGCATCGACAGTAATACGCCCAGCAAGGTCCCCAGGGCCGCCTCCTTGAGCACCAACGCGCTGAGCATCAGCGTAGAGAGTTCCTGGTCGGCGAAGGTGGCATATATACCCGGTGCAGGCAGCAGTGCCAGTACTGCCACAATGGCGTGGCGCGGCATCCCGCGGATATGTTGAAAACAAAACGCCGCGACCAGAAAGGCACAAGGGTAGATTCGCGCCATGCCAATCAACAGGCTGGGCAGGTAGTCAAGATACTGCAGCACAGGCAAGACCTCAGTTCAGCGCAGAGCGAGAGATCATGTCGAATGTCAGATTGATCAGCTGAATCAACTCCACACCGATCCAACGCCCCGTCATGACCAGCGTGACACCCACTGCCACCAGCTTTATGCCAAACGGCAAGGTCTGGTCCTGTACCTGCATCAGCGCCTGTACAAGGGAGGTCAATACGCCGACCACCACCGCCACAATCAACGGCGGTGCCGACAACACCACGACCAGCAGCATGCCCTGCTTGAACAGCACGATCGGTTCCATACGCCACTCAGAGATAAGAAAAGAAGAGGCTGTCGAGCAGCCGTGACCACCCGGAAACCATCACGAACAACAACAGTTTGAGCGGCAAGGAAATGGTCATCGGCGAGACCATTTGCATGCCCAATGCCAGTAGCAAATTGGAGACAATCAGGTCGATCACAATGAACGGAATGTAGATGAGGAAGCCGATCTCGAACCCCGCCTGCAATTGCGACAGCACAAAGGCAGGCACCAACAGAATCAAGTCTTCTCGCTGGACTTCCTGCGCCATGGCTGCCGGCCACAGGCGCCCGGTGTTTTCCAGCAAGTGCGTCAACACATCCGGGTCAATATTGCGCAGCATGAATGCACGCAAGGGTTTGATTGCCTCACCGCCGGTGTGCAGAGCCATCTGCACACTGCTCAAATCCAGCGGCGAAACCTTGACGCTCTCGGCGATCTCGTAACCCACAGGCGCCATGATAAACAGCGTCGCCGCCAGCGCGATGCCATTGATAGCCATGCTGGGAGGCACTTGCTGCACGCCGATAGCGTTGCGGGTGATCATCAGCACAATGACAATCTTCAAGAACGCCGTACACACGATCAGCAGCATGGGCATCAGCGACAATGCCCCCAGGAACAGCGCAAGTACGAAGGGATCTATGCCCTGAATACTCATCGAGAAAAAACCACTCGCGTCACTTGCAGGCCCAAGCGCCCATCCACTTCCACCAACTGCCCCTGGCCGATCGGCCGATCACCGTAGTACAGGCCGGCCATTCCCGGCGCATAACCGGTAATACCCAATACTGAACCCTCAACCAGGTTGCGCAGTTCGCCCAGGGTCAGGTTCAGCACACCGCAACGCACGCTCAGCGACATGCTCAGCTCATCGAACGGTTCATGCCCGAACACTTCCATCACTGGTTCGTCTTCCGGCTCAGCGTAATAGGCTGCTGAAAAGTCCTCGTCCACACTCGTGTCCTCTATAGAAGTCAGGGTCAGGCACAGCGGCCCGGTGTCGTCGTCAATGCAGCCATGAAGGCGCTGCCTGCCAACCTGCACGTAGCCATTGCCCTGGGGTTGAAAAAAAGCCTGCTCAAGCACCAACACATCGCCAGCCCGCAGGTTGCGCACTTGTGCCAGCGGTAACTGCGCGCGCCCAAGGGGCACGGTAATGGCCAGCTTGAACGACGCCGGCATCGGCGCGGCGATAGAGCGCCAAGGTGCGGCATCGCACAACGCTAGAAAGCTCTGGTGAGCCAGCCACACATAACCTACGACCCGAGAGGCCCCCAACGTCACGCTCAACCTGCAGCCGAAACCTGCGGGACGCGCAGTCACCAGCAATCGCATATAGCCAAACAGCGCTTTGACTTGGGGACTGAGGTGCTGCTCAAACAGCGGCCAGAACCAAGAATGTGGATCGTTTCCTGCCTTGGCCAATGGCACAGGGCATTCGCCCAGCAGGCTCAACAGCGGCCCCGCTTCAGCGAGCGCCAATACACCGAGGGTGGTTTCGAAGCACAACGCCTCGCCGCCAACAGGGGCACGCCCGGGTTCAATGAGCAGTTCACCCTCTTGCCCGGCGACCTTAAACGGCAAGCGCAGCCCACGCCCCAGCCTGCGGCGCGCAGCGACCGTGCTGTGCTTGACCACAGGCAATGTCAAAAAGGGCACCTTCATCATGAACGGGTACCTGGCAGGTAGAACTTGACCGGCTGCCCCAAGGCTTGCGTGCATCGTTCCTGGCATTGCTGCCGCACGCCACGCAGCCAACGGTTGGTTGCCTCTTCCTCTGCGTCCAGTTCAATGGCCCAGGTGTTCTGCTCACGGTGTACAAGTGCGTTAACCCGCCCCAGGCGCGGCATGCACAGCACAAACTGCAGCGGCCACTGCCCACCGGCCTGTATAGGCGCCACCAATTGTTCAACCAACATATCGGCCCTGGCCGCCTCGACTGAGGCCTTGATGTCCATGCGCGAATGTCCGAAACGTTTCTCTGCAGCACCGCCTGCAAGCAGATAAGCAAACAGTCGCCCTTGCTCCACGGGAACGTAGGCCGCCACGGAGGGTTCGCGCTCCTCCCGGAGTTCGCGCATGCGTCGCTGCTCAGGAGCGGCATTTGAAACCTGTTTCATATCGATTCCTGAGCGAGCAATTTGGACAGTTCCTGAAGTTTTTCCACCTGGCGCAAACACTCCGTGGCGTACTTCTGGGCACTGCCAACCTCTATTTCCTTTTCCGTGTGCTGCGCTCGCAGTGCTTGCACCTGGCCTTCGTCCCGCAGGGTGCTTGCCGACAATGAACGTTCTTGTAACCCCCAGGACTTCAGCGCTTTGAGCGTCAGCACCTGGCCCTGATGCTGGCTGAGCAACTGCGCACTTTGCCGAGCCTCCTCCTGGCGGGTTTGCTCAAGGGTTTGCTGGGCATCCTGGATATGTGCCTGCAGGGTTTGCCGTGCTCGCTTGGCCTCACGCAATGCACGCTCAGCGCGATCGGCCCGATGACGGCGCAGGCGCCGCAGGGTCTCGATTTCAGCCATCGACACGTCAGAATGGGACATAGGCCGTCAGCTCCTTGAGTTGCTCCAGTGTTTCCGCCATTGGCGAGGGTTCACGCAAGTCCTGGCGCAGAAAACTGTCCACTGCGCTGCGACTGTCTACCGCCAAGTCGGTCAATACATCGCTACCCGGCTGGTACTCGCCCAGCTTGAGCATCAGCTCGATCTGCTGGTACGCCGACAACAGCCGACGTAACGCCGTGCCAGCCTGGATATCCCCAGGCTCGGCGACGTTGCTCAAGATCCTCGAAAGGCTGGCCAATACGTCCACCGCCGGATAGTGCCCACGCTCGGCCAGCTTGCGAGACAGCACGATATGGCCGTCGAGCAGCGAGCGAACTTCATCGGCCACCGGGTCGTTCATGGAGTCCTGCTCGATCAGCACCGTGTAGATCGCCGTGATCACGCCTTCGCGCGTCAACCCGGCACGCTCGACCAACCGCGGCAGCAGGCTGTATACCGAAGGTGGCAGGCCACCACGGCCCAGAGGCTCGCCGGCGGCGAGGCCAATTTCTCGCTGGGCCCTGGCGAACCGTGTGAGGGAATCGATCAAAAGCAGCACGCGCTTGCCCTTGCTTCGGAAGCCTTTGGCCAAGGCTGTCGCCGTGAAGGCTGCGCGTGCCCGCTCCATGCTCGAACGATCAGAGGTGGCACACACCAACACCGCTTTGGCGCGCAGTTGATCATCGAGTTCATGATCAAGAAACTCGCGCAGCTCTCGGCCTCGCTCGCCGATCAGGCCGAACACAATCACGTCACACTCAACGTTGCGGGCTATCTCCGCCAGCAATGTGGTCTTGCCGCAGCCGGCCCCGGCAAACAGGCCGACACGCTGCCCCTCCCCCAGCGTCAACAGCCCATCGATCGAACGCACGCCGGTGGCCAACGCGCGGTTGATTCGCGGCCTATCGGTGGGCAAAGGCGCTTCGCACAACACAGCGCTGGTATCCGGTGAGTCGACCAGTGCAAAAGCGCTGGCGCCTTCGCCGGTAATTGGCCGCCCAAATCCATCCAGTACCTGGCCCAGCAGCTTCTCGCTGACCTGTACCTGATGGGATATGCCCAGGCGCTCTACGCTGGCCCCCACACGCACACCTTCCAGGTTACCCAGCGCACTGAGCACGGCATCCTGCTGGTCGAAACCAATAATTTCGGCGAGCATGTAATCGCCTTGTTTTTCCACCTGGCACAAGTCGCCTATACGTGCCTGAGGCAGCCGACATTGCAGTAACATGCCGTTCACACGCTGCACGCGCCCGCGCATTGTCACCGGAGCAAAACCTGCCAACGTCTGGGTCTGGTGCCGCTGCCAAGTGTCGAGACGCGCCTGCAAATCCTTAATCACCAGCGCACCTCATAACGCTGCGCGCCTTCGAAAACCACCTTGCTGTTGTCAATCATCACCAGGCGCAAGTCGTCCACTTGGTCCCCCACAAACAGTCGGGTTCCGTCCTCCAGCACAACGTGACCGTTCGCCCCTCCGATAATCTGAACGATCTTGAACGGCAACTCATTGTTACGCGCACGCACCCGGCTGATCACCGGCACAACGCTGTCGAACTGCTCACCAAAGCGGTCGAGCATGCGCGTCACCAACGCCAGATCCTCCTCGGAAACATCGCCGTTGAGTGCAACCTGGCCATTGATGACCTGCAAACTGACCCGCTGGCTCAAATCACGCTCACTGAGCATATTCAGCAACTGTTGGCGCACCTCGAATGGCGAGGCCAGCTCGACTCTGTGGGGCACTGCCGGCATCAACGAGGCCTGGGGATCACGCTCACCCGTGGAGGCAATACCCACCACCATGAGGATGACGGCAACCACCAGCACCACACTGATCAGGCGCTTTTGCTGCGAGTGTCCCAACGACGACAACGTCAACGGCGGGGACGTTTTCCTGGCCGTCACCTTGGCCGAAACCTTGGCCGGTGTGGCCGGGGCGGGTGCTTCGGGCCAGGGCTGATCCGCCACGGCGACATACAACCGTATGGCGCCCACGCCAAACTGTTCGCCCAGCGCCAGATTCGTGATCTGTGCCACTACCTGCTCTTTCGCATCCTGCAACAGCCCTGCCTGGGCCTGCACCGACCAACTGGATCCGACCAGCCGCAACAACGCATGCTGCTCGGCGATCCCCGGATCGCTGAGCACCAAGTCAGCCTCTGCATGAGCACCGATGCTCCACTGTTCACCAAACAGCGGCAGCGCAGCCCCTTGGTGCAGGCCATCGAGAACACGCAGCTCAAACATCATTGAGCGCTCTCCTGTGCAGAAACTGGCGCACTTCTCATGCCGCAGTACCACGCATCAGGTCAGTCTGACCGAGGTCAAAACGCCCCAACACTTTTACCTTTGAGGTGCTCCCCAATTCGGCAAAAGACATCACAGGTACATGGTTGAATTCTTCGAGCAAAAGAGTGCGCAAAGGGCTGCGTAAATCCTGTGCAACCAACATCACGCTTTTGCTTTTTGGCCGGGCCACGAAGGCTTGGTTGAGCAGGTTGATCAGTGAAGCACTGCTGTCATTATCAAGGGCGAAAAACACCCCGGTCTGGGTCTGGCGCAGCGATTCGCGCAGCACGTTTTCGGTCTGTGGAGACAGCAACCAGGCATGCAGGCCGTCGGCCTCACTGTATTGGTGAAAAATCTGCGCTTTAAGCGCAATGCGCGCGTAGTCCGCCAACGCGTCCGGCTCTCGCTCATGCTGGCCGTATTCAATCAGCGACTCGACGATCAGCCTCACAGCACGCAGCGGTACGCCTTCGCCTGCCAGGCGTTGCAGGACTGCCGAGAAACGCGACAGCGGCATGATTCGCTGCAGCTCCTGTACCAATTCCGGCTGGTTATGTTCAAGCCAACTGAGGATCGACTTACTCTCCTGGATTCCCAGAAACTGGGGGCCGGACAGCATCATCGCTTGCTTCATGCGTTCGACGATCAAGCTCGTCGCACTGAAGCGCTCCAGCAGGGGGTCATCGAGCAAAGGATCATCCTGCGCCAACCACACCCAATCTTGCTCATCGCGTTCAGCCAGGCCTGGTATTGCGTGCTCAGGCACCTGTGCCAAGGCTTTACGCTCTACGGCCACATTGGTGACAACCGAGGCCTTGATCATCGGCACCTCGTGTACGCAGAAGCGCATTTCGTCGTCCGCCAACGAGTCGTTGAGTTCGACTTCAAACGGCGGCAGCGTGAGCCCGATATTCGCAACGAGTGCATTACGCGTCTGACGAAGGCCATGAACCAGCTCGATCACCTCAGGCGTTCCGCGCAAGACGGGAGAAAATTGCAAGAGATAGGGGCGCGACGGGTCAAACCCGCGCAAGTCCTCGTCACCGTTTTCTTCCGGGCGCACGGCCTGCGTGGCCTCGGCCTCGGGCGCCTCTTGCCGTTGACGTTGGCGCGCAAGGTAATAGCCCAGGGAGCCGGTCATCAGTGAGATAAGAATAAATACCAGGGTCGGCATGCCGGGCAACGCCGCAAACGCGAGCATGCCCACTGACGCAATCATCCAGCTCTTGGGTTCGCTGGTCATCTGACGGGCAATTTCTGCGCCCATGTTAGTCACGCCCCGGCGCCCATCCGGTGCGGCGCGGGTGATGATCATGCCCGCCGTCAGCGAGATCAGCAGCGCAGGGATTTGCGCAATCAAACCATCACCGATGGTCAGCACCGAATACAACGCAATGGATTCGCTGGCGCTCATGCCATGCTGGAACATACCCGTGGAAAAACCGCCCAACAGGTTGATCAGCACGATCACAAGGCCTGCAACAGCGTCACCCTTGACGAACTTCATGGCGCCGTCCATGGCCCCGAACAACTGACTCTCGCGGGACAACTGGTCACGCTTGTCCCGCGCCTGATTGCCGTCGATCAGTCCCGCACGCAAGTCGCTGTCGATGGACATCTGCTTGCCGGGCATCGCGTCCAGGCTGAAGCGTGCGGCCACTTCGGCAACCCGCTCCGAGCCCTTGGTGATGACCAGGAAGTTGACCAGGGTGAGGATCATGAAGATCACCAACCCTACCGCCAGGTTGCCACCGACCACAAAGTTGCCGAACGCCTCGACGATGTCGCCGGCGTCCTGCTCCAGCAGGATCAGACGCGTGGTCGCGATAGACAGTGCCAGGCGAAACATCGTGGTCAACAGCAGAATCGAGGGGAATGACGAAAACGCCAAAGGCCCGGGCAGGTACAACGCCAGCACAATCAACAAGCAGGCAATACAGATATTGAGCGCAATGAGGATGTCCACCAGCCAGGTCGGCAGCGGCACGATGAAAATAAAGACGATGGCCAGTACCACCACAGCACCAAGGACTTCAGCACGTTGTGCAACCTTGAGCAGCCAGTGGTTGATAAACGCCAGCACCGTCACATCAACGCCCTCGGCTCATTCTGGCCCTTCTCCAGGCGCGTGAACTCATCCATCACCAGCAGGAAGTTATGCAAAGCCTCCTCGCGCCCCCGCGAGTCGCGCCATAAGGCCGCAGGCAAACCTTTGATCACGGGATAGAGCGCATTGAGAGAGGCCAGTTGGCGGGCCGCCGCATCCCCAGCCAATTCATCCGCCAGCAGTTGAACCTCGGAGGGGGCAATGCCATTGCCGGCATAACCCAACAGACGCTGCAACAGGTCAACGGCGTCGTGCTCAACGTTCAGACGCTGAACCAGGTCCTGGCAATTGGACAGTACCCCGCCCAATTGACCGCAGCTCTGTAACCCCAACAAAAGCGTGCGCAATTTGGCGGTGGGAATCGATGAGACGTACGCCGCAATATCATCCGCCAGGGCCCGGCGCATGAGGTTGAGCCCGACCGTAAACTGCTCGCCACCGTACTCTTTCAAAAGCGCCTGCATCATGCTGGCCAGGGATTGGCGCACGACCACATTGGCGTAGTAGAGCGTACGTATCGCCTGGCATTGCGCCGGATCGTCACTGCCTGACTGCAACGCCAGGGCAATATTAAGGCCCGCCTGTATTTCCCTCTTGTACTGAATCTCCAGCCTCGCCAGCGCTGCCCGAGCCAACGCTGCCTCGCTCTTGACTTGCGCATCACGCGTCAACGCGGATTGGGTCTGGCGCACCTGCGCCTCGGCCTGCGCCGTAAGCTGACGAAGCACGACATAGGTACGTGCAGGGTCTCCACCCGTGAGGTCCACCAATTTTTCGAGACTAAGCTGGCGCTCCAGATACTGCCTGGCCACGATGACCATCTTTGCCAGGCTTTTCTGGGCGGGATGGCCCAGTCGATCATACAACTGCGCGAGCTGCTCGACCGGCGTCACAGGCCCCCCAATGGCACGTCGGGTCAACGCAGTGCCATGGGCCGCAGCTTCCTGGCTGAAGATGCCCGCGAGCGCATCAAAACCTGGCGCGGCATCCTGCGATGGGGTCGTGGCGACCTTCTCTGAAACGGATGGGTCCAAGCGCTGGATTCTGTGCAGATCGGGGTTGAATTCGACTTTCATGGGCATGCCAGGACAGGGAGTTTGTGTCTCTATGTGGCAACCCGGTGCCATACGGTTCCATAAAAACCACCCACACTCCCCGCTTTGAAAATACCTGCACAAAGCCGCCAATCGTTTTGCAAGTACCTGCGCAAAATCACACTATTTCAATTTATTTATATATATAAATCAGCAAGTTATAAGATTTTTTTGTTTGGCACAGCCAGTGCTAAAGGGGTTCCCGTCGAAATTATTTCGATAGCGTCTACCCTGAGGAAAAAATCGTGAATATTCCTATTGAAGCTTTAGCGCAGCTCGTTGGCGACTCGCCTCAATTCATGCTCCAACTGACGGACGACCAGCAAAAAAAACTCCGGCGTTTTATTCATAAACGCGTACTCAATCCCGAAGACGCCGACGACATCCTGCAACTGACCTACCTGGAGGCATGGCGTAACAGAGAGCGGTTCAGTGGCCAGGCTACCCTCAGTACCTGGATGTGCGGCATTGCGCAGAACCTGGTCCGCAACCATTTCCGGCGCCTGTATGCCAAACCGGTGCATTGCGAGTTCGATGAATCGCTGTGGCACGGCCAGGAAGAAAACAAGAATCTGGATTGGGAATTCGAGGTCAACCGCCGGCTGGAAAAAACCTTGAACGCCATCGATCATTTGCCGGCTGAGATGCGCAAGACGTTATATGCCTCCCTGGAAACCGATGGCAGTTACCAGGACACCGCCGACGTGCTGGACATCCCCATCGGTACCGTTCGCTCACGTCTGTCACGGGCGCGCGAACACCTGAAGCGCGTCACCCACACACCGCAGCATCCGTAAGCAAGCCCTGGGGGGCAAGCGTTGGGCGGCAGGGATATCTGCCCAACCGAATGACGCTTTACCGTGCGCAGAACAGGATCACAAGCCGCGCCGAATGGCACCTTGGGGGTCATCGTCAAAGTGTTTACAGCGCCACGCCCTTGCGACCACGCGTTGAATACCGTCAGCAGAACACCGCAAAACCCATGTGGGATCTTCGTGGCTGAAATACCCGTATCCGCCACACCACTCGTCGCCGTTTGGCCTTATTTTGTTTAAACAGTTGAAAGCGTAGATAAATTTTTAAAATAAACGCTTGACGCATATGCGTTCTACGCGAATAATGCGCGCCACTTGGCTACGTAGCTCAGTTGGTTAGAGCATAGCATTCATAATGCTGGGGTCCGGGGTTCAAGTCCCTGCGTAGCCACCAAGTACCGATCAATAGATGTCTACAGCAGTCTATGAATCACCTCAAGAAGCCCGCCTAGTGCGGGCTTTCTTGTTTCTGGCTGTCCACCTCTATCTACCCCTATCCTTCCCCTCCGTGTATGCCCACGTGTATGCTTCATAAATAATTGAACTGAAGGCATACAAGGATGAAACGCACCGATATCAAGCGGCGCCCTCTCGCTGATACTACACTTTCCAGCCTGGAGCCTGAGGCCGGGGCATACCGCGAACTAGACAGCCCAGGGCTGTATTTCAGGGTCAAGCCAAACGGCCAAAAATCCTGGGAATTACGCTACAAGAAGCCGGACGGCAAATGGTCGTGGCTTGGTCTCGGCGGCTACCCGGAAGTGGGCGGCGCTTTCGCTCGGCAGAAAGCGGCTGATCTACGCGCAGATGCGTCGGAAGGTAAGAATCCGATCACCTCCAAGAAAGCTCGCCAAGCCGCCGAGATCGATGCGTCCAATGACACCTTTGAAGCATTGGCAAGGGAGTGGCATACGTCTCGCCTTAGCGGCTGGGATGCTGGTACGGCCAAAAGGATACTTGGCGCACTCGAACGCCATGTATTCCCCTCGCTCGGTAAACGCCCTTACACCTCAATCATGTCGATGGAGTGGATGGAGCTATTGAGAGGGCTTGAGCGTCAGGGGATTCTGGAACAGATGAGCCGTGTGAGGGCTTACTGCAAAGATATCTATGACCTGGCTCGAGTGACCGGCAGAGCCGTTAACAACCCGTTGGAGGGTGTGCATAAATTTCTGTCCTCAGGAAAGGCAGAGAACTACGCCCACGTATCTCCCGATGAGCTTCCAGGGTTACTTCGAGCGATACGCTCCTACCCCCACGCCAAAGATGTTCAGCTCGGCCTAAGGCTGCTGACCCTGATGGCTGTGCGCCCCAGCGAACTGCGAGAGGCACATTGGGTAGAGTTCGATTTCGATAAGAAGCTGTGGACCGTACCAGTCGAGCGCAAGGGTCGTAAGAAAGGTCGTGAGCACCTGGTACCACTATGCACTCAAGCAATCGAAGCACTATTGGAACTTCGGCAATTCACCGGCGCTTACCCATTCCTATTTCCCGGTAGAAGCGATCGCACTAAACCTCGCAGCGATACCGTATTCCTAATGGCACTCAGACGCCTTGGCTACGAAGGGCGCCAGACCGGCCATGGCTTCCGCCACATCGCCAGCACTATTCTCAACGAGCATGGCTATCCTGCTGACCACATCGAGGCCCAACTTAGCCACAAGGCACAAGGTGTTCGAGGGATTTACAACAAGGCTCAGTACCTTGAGCAACGCACACAGATGATGCAGTGGTACGCCGATCACCTTGACTCATTAGAGGCAAACAATGTGGTACAGGGCCAATTTGGAAAGGCAGTGTGAGAGCACTTACACTGCCCCCCTCTAAATCCGGTGTAACGCGTGTTACTCGTGTAACACCACTCGCCAAGTGCCCGGATTCATTGGCTTTCACGCCCGTTACACAGTTCAGCAGTTTAACGTACATGCGATGTAACGCTGCCCCTGCGTGTAACGCCAAAGTCAGCACACGCCTGCTGTGGGCAAGCGTTCTAAACCTGAGCCGACAAAACGGCTTTCGCTGGTTACTCGCTTTGAATGCAGGGCGCGGGACTCCCCATTACACAGTGCCTGAGACAGTTGGCAATGAATGATCACCAAACCATTTTGCATTTGGCGTTAAGCCGGGGTTTGTTCAGTTATCTCTCAGCGCAACCGCTCTATGACCTCTGCCGTGAGCAGGTAGCTGACGCCTGCCGTTTGATCGACCAATGCTGTCTGCGCATTCATGGTGACGATATCAACAAAGATCTTGCCAGCATGTGCATTCAGACGACGATCCATGAGGAGGCAATTTTTCAATATGCCTCCACCGACACCAGGGCACGCCTTGCGCATTGGGTCCGCATGTACAGCAATTGCTACTCGGCATCAGAGCGTGATACTCATTCTGCATACATCATGGCTTGTGCCGTAAATGCGCTGGAAACGTTAGCCAACTGGATGCAGACAGTTGATCAAGAGGCTTGGTCTCATGTCTCTGAACCTCTCACCGACTGGCCCAGGGATCTCTACTGCCAGTTCGTCGAGATGCAGGTCGATCCGGATGAGCGCATTCAGACACTTGATGATTACGCCCTCTATCTGAAACCGATCACATCCCTACCCTGCCTGACCGACGATGAACTAAGACCCATCGCCGACCGAGCGATCAAAAATGCTATCCGCAAAAAAGGCGGCCTCATCAGCGGTATGGAGCGTAACGAGGAAATTAGCGTTCGAGACGCCGCGATAGTTAAACAGGGACTTCACTACCGCGCAGCGGGGATGTCCAAACGCAACGTTGCAACGAAGGTGCATGCCTGGCTACAAGGTGAGGTAGCAAAACCTCCAAAACAACGGCCTGAGTGGATTGCGCTTGAGACCGAAAAAGCCCTCACTCGCAAAAGAGTTGAGGCCATTCTCAAACGCTATTTCGTGCTGTAAGCCAGAAATTTCAATCGGATTTCAATTGGAAGTGAACTGCTCACCTCCGACCTGCACCTAGATCATTGCTCTCAGTCCTAACCAGTCGAGAGCAAGACCTATGAAAGCATCTATCACCGAACTTCCCCGCTTTAGCCCAACCATTCCAAACCCCATCTTTGACGCATCGTCGACATTGATCCGTATGCCCGAGGTCGAGCGGATAGTGGGCATGAAGCGTTCCACCATCTACAAACTCATGCAGCGCACAGATAGCGGCTTTCCCCTGCCCGTCAAATTGAGCAACAGCAACGCTCGCGGTGCACCCGTAGCTTGGGTTTTATCTGAAATCCAAACATGGGCACGAAGTCGCATAGAGGCTCGCGATCAGGTGGCAGCATGAAAAATCGTGCCACCAACAGGGCCATCTTGCAGCCCTTTTCTGTACTCAGAAAAGTCGGTTTCTCATCACGAGGTATGCAGCGTTTTGAGCGCCACCGCACAGAGCAAAAACGTCTAAACCGGGATGTGATGGTGATGCGATGGGCAGATGGCACCTGGTGCGCATTGTCAGTTCCTTGCCAAGCCCCCCAAGCAATCATCGTCGACGAAGGCCAACAAATCGATGCCTACGAGGATGCGCGCGCCTGCCTCGAAGGCGACCTGTTGCCCTTTGTCTCCCTGCGCTGGGACGTCCATGCCTGAAACGAAAACGCCCCCGGCGGCAACCGGAGGCGTTGAGGTAAATCTACATGCCTGACCAATTTATGCCCCATCGAAAAAATCCGCAAGCGATCCGCACGGTTGCACTTTCAAAAAACCGACGTTACTCTCTGGCCGTCGTTGCAAATTCAACGACCGGGTTTAGCGGCCCGAGCACATACAGGCGCACAAGCGCTTCCGACTCGATTGCATGCGCTTTTTTTGTGCCTGCGACTCTCGTTTATGGTGGCTGTGCGTGGGAGACCTTCGGGTCTGCCGGGGTCCTGTATGCCCGGTCCGCTAACCCGCGCACAGCTGCCACCCTAATTCGTTTAGCGGCGAACCGTGGCAGCTCCTCACATACAGGAGCTTCACCAGATGCACGCCCTCAATCCGTCCAAAATTCGCGCCGCCGCTCATCGAGCAATGGCTCTCGCCGCTTTACACGCCAACTCCAGCCTCGCCACACGTCTGTCCCGTTACAACGCCCATATGTCCAAGGCTCGCGCCCTGGAAGCCGCAGGGGGTGCCCAATGAGCATGCTCCCAGGCTTTGCACTACCCGAGGATCTCCTCTGCGTCAGCCAAGACGCCGAAGCCGGTCTGCCTATCGACGCCATCACCTGTGCGCTCGACCGTGCCGATTCAGTTCTCATGCTGCTAGAAGACCACTTAGACGGGGACAAACCACTGCTCTCCAACCGCGTGCTGTCGTCGGTTATTTGGGATGTGCGCGGCACCTTGGGCTTGATCAAAACACTCACCATGTACGGTGATGCCTCCTCTGTGCCGATGGGCCAGAAAGGCGGTGCACTGTGACCAACTCCAGCACGCGTGGACGCTCTGAGTTTTCCCCTGCCAACGGTAACGGCCAAAACCTGTTTCGGGTGAATGCCGGTATCCCGCTGGAGGACGCACTTGAAGCCGTCTCCCAGATTCTTCACCACGCCAATCAACTGATCCTCGATGCCGCCATCAGCGATGCGGGCGAGCGTTTTAGTTGGCCTGCGTTGTACCTCGGCGAGATGGCCAAAGCACTGATCGATGACGTGAACGAGGCGTTGCTTGAGTCGAGGACCGCCCCATGACTCAACGCACCGGCAACACCTCAAAACGACCTAGTTTTGCCGACGTAAAAAGCGCGGCCCTGAAGAACATCGACCGTGTGCTTGCTCACTGGCTGCCAAACGGCAAACGTGTTGATGGCGGCAAGGAATACACCGCACCGAACCCCACACGCACGGACAAACGTGCGGGCTCACTCAAGGTCAATTTGAGCAAAGGCACCTGGGCGGATTTTGCCACCGGCGATAAGGGCGGAGACCTGATCGACCTGGTGCGTTACATCGATGGCGGCACGGACGTTGAGGCCTGCAAAAAGCTGGCAGATCTGCTCAGCGTTTCCGCAGGATCTGCAACCACTAAAAGCACACCGGCCAAGAGCGCAACGCCGGAGTGGATCGCAATTCAGCCGATCCCGACCGAGGCCATGAACAAGTGCCCAGCCAAACACCGGCAACACGGCGCTCCATCCAAGGCGTGGATCTATCGCGATGCACAGGGCCAACCAGTCATGACGCTGTATCGCTTCGACCTGGACCCAGACGAAGACGGCAAACTAAGGAAGGTCTTTGCGCCGTTGACCTGGTGCAAGCGCTCCGATGGGCAAACCACACAATGGCGCTGGCAAGGATTGCCCGAGCCTCGGCCACTGCTGCGTCTGGATGAGCTGACACAGCGTGCAGATGCGCCTGTGGTGCTTTGTGAAGGCGAGAAGGCTGCTGACGCCGCCGCTGAACTGATGCCCGACCACGTAGCCACCTGCTGGCCCAACGGCTCCAACTCGTGGCACAAGGCCGACCTGACGCCACTCAAAGGGCGCGCTGTGGTGCTGTGGCCGGATAACGACGCCAGCGGCACGGCGTGCATGGACGCCATCGAGCTCAAGCTGATTGACCTGGGCGCCGCTTCAGTGCAACGGATCTCGCTCGACGTGTTCAAGCTCAAGCCCAGCGGCAAAGGTGGCAAGCCGACACTGATCAAGGGTGGTAAATGGGCGGATGGCGATGATGCAGCGGATGCGTTAGCCAAAGGCTGGACCGCTGACCACGTCGCCGAGCTGATGCGCAACGGCGAGTTTTTAGGCAGTGTTACTGAGCCCACTGAGCCCACTGAGCCTCAACAACCGAAGGCCAAGGCATCCGCCAAACGTCCTGCGAAATCGAAAAATGACCTGTTTCCGGGCGGCTTTCGCCTGACGCCTGAAGGGGTGTTTTATTCCGGCGATGATGGCGAGGCGCGTCCCGTGTGTTCGCCTCTCGAAATCATCGCTCGCACTCGCGACAACAAGGGCCACAACTGGGGCTTGCTGGTCGAATTTGACGACCCAGACGGCGCCAAAAAGCGCTGGAACATTCCGGCCCGAACCATGACTGGCGACTTCGGCAAAGACGTACTCGGGCCACTGGTCGACATGGGGCTGCGCCTCGCCGGAAGCCGATCAGGACGCAATGCCCGCAACGACCTGCAGAGTTATCTCGGCGGCTTCGATAGCGCCCAGCGCGCACGTTTGGTAACGCGCTTGGGTTGGCACCACAACGCCTTCCTTCTGCCCGAACAACAGATCGGCTCGCACGCTGAACATCTGCATTTTTATGAGGCCGGTGCCCAACTGCCACCGATCAGCGAGGCGGGCTCTCTGGGGCAGTGGCAGCAGCAAATCGGCGCACTGTGCGTTGGTAACCATCGCTTGGCGTTTGTCGTCTCTGTGGCCTTTGCAGGCCCGTTGCTGAACCTGCTCGGACATGAGTCGGGCGGCTTCCACCTCTACGGCGACAGTTCTGGCGGCAAGACCACACACTTGCAAGTAGCCGCCTCGGTCTATGGCGGGCCGCGTCTGGTGCGCTCATGGCGATCGACGGATAACGCCCTGGAGTCCATTGCCGCAGCCCACTCAGACGGCCTCCTGGTCCTGGATGAAATCGGCATGTGCGACCCGCGCATTATTGGCGAGACGGTTTACATGCTCGGCAACGGTACTGGTAAGGCACGGGCGAATGATCGAGGACAAGCGGGCCGACAGGTTCAGGAGTGGCGCTTGCTGTTTCTCTCGACGGGCGAGAAGACGTTGGCGCAACACATGGCGGATGCCAACAAGGAGCTGAAAGCAGGTATGGAGGTGCGCATGCTCGCCGTGCCTGCGGATGCGAGCAAAGGTCTCGGCATGTTCGATGTGCTGAACGGTTTTGAGGATGCTGCTGCCCTCTCCGATGCGCTCAAGGCCCGTGTAGCAAAATACTACGGCACACCCCTCACCGCCTTCCTGCACGCACTGTGCGCGCCTGGAGAAATGCTCAGGTGGTCGGTGATCGTTCGCCGCACGGTGGAGCAGTTCATCACCCAAAACCTGCCCGCCTCGGCCAGTGGTCAGGCCCAGCGTGCAGCCCTTCGCTTTGGCCTCGCAGCAGCGGCCGGAGAGTTGGCCACCGCTTTCGGCGTCACCGGCTGGCCCGATGGCACGGCTACGACCGCCGCACGGGTGTGTCTGCATGCGTGGCTGGCCGAACGTGGCGGCGCCGGTAACTTCGAGGGTGATGCGATCTTGGCTCGACTGCGCCAGGTGATCGAACGATTCGGAGAAAGCCGCTTCACCCGCTGGGAATCTGCCGCAGCAAAGATCGATGAACACGGCCCACGCACGATTGATCGGTTGGGCTTTCGCAAGACGATGGAACACGGCATGGGCGACGCCCTTCACACCACCAACACCTACTACGTGCTGCCGGAAGCATGGCGCTCCGAGATCTTCCGAGGCATGAACCTGAGTGCGGTCAACAAAGAGCTTTTGCGGAGGGGTGTTCTAGAGCCTGGAAAGGACGGCAAAGCCTCAACCGCAGTGCGACTACCCGGACTGGGCTTGCAGCGCTGCTATGTGGTTGTCGCAGTGCCAGAACAAGGTGATCACGGCGCCCAGGCGGCCTAACAGGGCTGCACCATGAGGAATGCAGGCTCACCTTGGCCTGGCCCGCCAACGAAAAAAAATCAACCTTTCGCCTTTAGGATCTCATCATGAACCAGCTAAAACAGCAACAAGCCGCCTTGATTCAAGAACTGGAAACACTGGAAGAAAGCCTGCCACAAAGGGAAGCCGAATGGCGCAATGCACCTAGCGGATTCAGTGCGAATGGCAACGTAATTGGAAGCCCTGAAAGCCGCGAGGCTATGGAAAAACTATCAAGCGTCAAAGCCCGCATAGATGCAATTCCCGGTGAGCTAGCATCAATTGATCGCAAGCTTCAACACCTGGAGAGGTTAGAAAAAATTGGTCAGATCAAAGCTGCCGCTATTCAAGCGATGACCGATGCAACCGCTGAAGTCGAAGCGCTGGAACGGAAAAAATCGCACCTGAGCGAGCGGTTTCTGACAATTCAATCAGAAGCCGATCAAGCCCTGGAAAAGGCGCAACAAGCTGAGCGCGATGCTGCAACGTCCTACGCCAAATGCCTCGCGAGCGGTGATGCCGAAGGGGAAAAATCAGCAAGCAGCGAAATGCAAAAGGCGGCTAAGCAATTGACAACGACGGACGAGCAAGTCAGAAGGCAAGACCTGATTCTCGGTGCTCTGCAAGTCGAGCTTGATACCCTCGACATCCAAATCACGAATGCACGCCAACATGGAGATGAAGCCAAGACAGCAGCATTGAGCGCGCTTGGGTTTGCATTGGATGAGGAGTGGAACGCGGCGACCGAGCAACTGCTCGCTGTAGGCGCACGGATACTTGCCGTCAGCTATCAAAAAGGCGGAATGGGTGATGCGTTGTCTGGGCTTGAGGTGCCCCGCTTCGGTCCCTTCCATTCGAGACTTGAACGCTCCGATTTGGCAGCGGTCGCCCGCAACTTCTCTCTAGACGACCTTCTAGCCGCGTAACTCCGAATCAGCCCGCACATGCGGGCTGCTTTCCCAACAGACTATCCTTAATCTATGAATCATATAGATAATAACAATGTTATGACTTTCAACTTAATAGAAAATTTCATCCGGATCGGCTGGCTCTATAGTCTCTGTTATCATTGTACTAACACTATTATTACTAACATACCCCATAGAAATTAGTTCATCATCATCTGTTGGCTCAAGCGTTTTCGTAAGAATAGTTGACCCGAACAAAATTTCATCACTATCATCCGACTCTAGAGTTCTAGTAACCAAAGTCGAATCTGCATAAATCTCGTCAGGATCACTTGATTCCACAACACTTGTCACCAATGTACTATCAGCAAAATGCCTGATATTACTAGCTGATGACAACACGACTGACTCACTGTAATTCAATACATAAGGTTTCATTTCACCCTTCCTTTTTTTATCTTAATAATAATACTATTTTTCAAACCAGAAGAACTTGAAAGCCGGAGCTCAGACACATAAGAATCTCCAACCACAGATTTAGCGACACTCACCAATCCGGAGTAAATATCAGCATCCACAGAGTCACTACTCAGCACAACATACCGATCAACAGACCGATCCTTAGAACTACTTATAACATCAAAAAACTTCCCTAGCCCCTCTTTATCTAATACACCATCACCATTTAGAATTTGGAGTTCAAAATCATCTACATACTTGGCCTCATTCGAAACCCCTTCTTTTCCGCCGTAGACAAATACAAAGATCCATAAACTCACAACCAGCAAAAAAGCAAGAACGAAGTTTAGTTCGATATTTTTTATTTTCGAGGCCAATACCATATTTTCAAACTTAGACGCATACCAATTAACATACGCATGCTTAGCTTGAGCGAGATAGCTAGACCCTCCTTTAGCTCTAACTTCCGCAAAACGAGCCCTTACTTCACTCGAAACTTGCAAAAATGAGAATATAAAAACACCTGCCGTTAGCAAAAACAACACCCCTATGCAAATAAATACCACTGCGGAATTTCTTTGCCAACCGTCAAGCTTCCAAATTTCATTAAATACAAATGCATAAAATCCAGCTAGAACTAGATAAGTTGAAGCATGAGAGGAAACTTTAGACAGCATTGAGGATTTAGCTGTGCAAGCATTATTATAAGCCTCCTTAAGAAATTCGTATTGGACCTTAAGATCCTCTTCAGAACGATTCTCTCTCTGCATTTCCAAAAAATAGCTTTCGGCTTTCTGGTCAACTAATTGAGCGGATGGATACGCCATTACTGAGCGAAAATACAATGTAGAATAAAATGAAACCCTTCCACCTATAATAGTTAAAAAATAAATCTTAAACATGCCAATTGACAATGCAAAGACTGAAAATCTTACTGTATAACTAGGCCTATAAGAACCATAAAGATCATCACAAGAAACATGAAAAAATGGAGACCAATTTAGAGATTTACATAGAAACAGAAAGCAATTATTTAAATAATTACGCACTTAAATACCCCACAAGCGCTCTTGATATTTGGACTCCTAACTCCTTCTCCAGCCATGCCCATTGCCCATTGGCATTCATCTCGAGAAAATAGAACTCTCCATTCCGAACGATAAAATCAAAACATCCAAACGACATATCAAGCTTTTTCATGAACACAACACACATATTATAAATATCACTAGGAAGCTGCATTAGATCATAACTTATATTATTATTTGCCTTCCTCCAGTCGACTTTATTTTCAGATAAAATCTTAACTGAAAACTCCTCTCCATTGACAAAAGTCGATCGAACCTCATAATCCTTACTTATATACTCTTGAAAGTACGCAGGAGAATATTTTAGGTACTCCGTAGAAACACACTCATCCAAAACATTAGTTTGCACAAACTCTTTCACACCGTCACTGACTATAGTTCCAACAGCCAAAGGCTTCACTATCTTATTCCCTTTGCCGACAGAGGCTATATTAGAAGGACAGTTAGTGATTGAGGATGACGGGAGTTTAAATCCGATTTCTCTCGCAAGAATTAATTGGACAACTTTATTATTCGCTCTTCTCATTACCGATGGGCGTGTCAAGCAGCGACCGTGGAAAGATTCGGCTATCCCCTCAACTAGAGAATACGATTCCTTATGAACAAATGAATGATATTTCTCTTCAAATATTCCATCCAAATCCTCAACAACTGGTTTGCGATAATAAATTGACAGACAAGACTGAGAATTTATAGATTTTTCACTTGAATCTATCTGAAACCCACTTTCATCCACCCCTATGGAGTACTTAGAAAACTCGTCAAAATTCAGTCTATAGAATGAAACACCAGAATATGCATTCGTCAAATAATCACATGTCAAGTCATTAGTAGACGTAATCATCAATATCTGTTTTCGCATGTAAACATCCTTGCACCTGAAGCCAACTATTATTTCGTGCTAAGCAATAGCAAAACCTAACTGCGGGCACGTCGGCCGCGCTGCTTCTATTCAAAGCGCAGGGCTTTCTGATCAAGCCATTGAAGCCGACGATCCAACTCAATAGAAGGGTCTACCTTGATCATTCGCTCTAGAATTTTAGGCAATCCATAAACGCCAGTGGAGCCAGGACCAAAGATCCTCCAAAGTAATACTAGAGTTTCCTGAGGAAATTTTTCAGGCAAGTCAGATTTCTCGATACTGTGAAGGCTAAAGTGCGTATCCGCCAGGGTCAAGTAAGGGAGCAATTGTTTTAGTGCGTAAGGGAATGCACCTGAAGATGCGATCGCCAGTTCGGAAAAGTGAACTGTTAATCGGCTGTCACACAACACTCGCTCACGCGGCCAGACGCGAGAAATTAACGGTCCTATACAAGTCCTCCATGCATCATCTGGCCCAACACCTAATTTGGGAATCCACTGTCTCAGTACCTGTATCGCCCCCTCGCGCAACGCCGATGCTCCATTGCGCAATGACGAAGCAGTTTGCTCAAGTCCGATACCCCAATCGTGGGCATTGTGTTCGTTTCGAATGATCGCTAACGCCGGAGCAAGAATCTTTGCAGCTGCACCAACTCCCCCTCGTTGCAGTCCGTTATTTTCGACTACACCTAACAGAATATGCCGACTGAATGTCGAAGACACAACCACTCCCCCCGCTGAATGAATAACTAATACTTCACGTAACGCTCTTGCTTCACTTGAAATGCCATCAAGCGCAGAGTCAAGTACCCTAACAATGCTACGATCATCCATCGATAAGATTAGAGCGGCATCTCGAACCAGAATCGCGCGACTGAACGCTCCTTGCCGACCCACAGCAGACGCTGCATGAAGTATCAACTCCAGCCGACTTCTTCCGATCACTTCTCCAGCCTGGAAATTTTTACGTATATCTAGTAATACCGCTTCGACAAGGCGCCCACATGGGGAATTTATAGCGTCAGAGAAAAGATCCCGACTTATATCTAAAGACTGACTATCTTGAGCTACAGCAATATCAAACAAACGTATCCACCAGCCCACAATACCCGGCGAAGATTGTCTTGCAGCGCTGAAATAAAGGTCCGCTAGCCGACTGACTATCGGTGTAATAAAAGCGTCAGACGCTGGCAGGAGAGCTTCAAAGACGCTGATGGTAAGCTCGCGAACGACTGCGTCAGGTTCCTCTTGCCGAAACGACAATGAACCAATTAGATCCCCCCAAAGTGGAGCATTTGAGGAATCAAGTGGTGCTTGACTAATAGTATCAAATGCACCTCTCGGATCAGTGCTGCAATATACACTCCATCCTAGGTGCTTTCTGATATCAGAACTTTGTTTTACCGCTTTCGCAATCTCCAAACGTTCGTCGTCTGCAGCGTCGACAATCGGTTGGACATCGCCTACAACCATCTGCACCCCTGTCGTGTAAGATCTAAAGAGATCCCTATCTTCTACTTTACGATCAAGATAATCACGACGCTCTTTTATCGCAATTAGTTTTGCCAGTCCAGCCTCAGACAAAACTCCAGCCTCTTCCAGCATAGATAGCCGAAGCCACACTTCGGTATCCGCAGCGTGGTCACGCCAATCAACCTGTCCGTCTTCGATAGTGTACCGCTCAAAATAAGTATCGGCTTCTGTTAGAATTCGGGTCTCTACTTGTCGAACAATCTCAAGACTCGCATATTTAGAACGATCAGATAGAACTAACGCAAGCTCACGCTGTATATGCCAGAAAGCGTTATGCGACAGCGCTGCTACCCCAGCAATAGCCTCATCCGCAGTGAAGAGCGTAATGTTACGTAATGCGTGCAACCATAACCGAATGCCAAGAAATCCCGGAAGTTGGTACCAACGATCCGCCAAACATCGACTCGCAGCTCTATCCGCTCGGGCTGCGTCTGGAAGTAATCGTGCAAGTAGTTGGACGAGAAATACTAACCCGTCGTGATTTTCGTTTTGGATGTGCGGCTCTATTGATGGAACTGAACTTTCATTACTATCGTAATCTTCGTCAATCAAATCGAAGTCAATCGAAGAACATACGATTTCTTCAAATTTCGCCGTGGCAACTGTCATGATGGCGTTCGGCCGCGCGACCGCTACAAGGGTATCGATCAGATCTGAAGCTTCACCTTCGTTTTGCACTGACCATCTGATATTTACTAAGTCGGATAGCCGAGTGGGAGGAATAGATACCGAGCTTATACGGGACGTCAGCTCGGGCAGTGGCGCAAGAACATCTATAGCTTGATATATATCAGAACTAAGCACCACTTTACTGCGAAGTCTCTCCTGTATAACGAAGGGCTGCTCCTCTAAACTCCTATCTCGCTGGGGCTGGCATTGTGCAAACAAGAGCCAAGCTCGTAACCAAAACTCTGGCAGCCCTCTAGCCTGGCGAACATGGCGAGAAACAGCTTCCGCGAAGGGTTTACCAAGCCATTTTAGCCAAGCTATGGCTACTTTAAACCGAGTAGCTGACTGCAGATCACGAGCGAGCCATGCAGCGAAGAGCCAAGCAGCATCTTCGTTACTCCAGACATTTCGCTCTACAAGAAAATCCAACCAGTAGACGTCGTCAATAGTGGAGATTGCAACTGGCCAGACGTCGCGACGTCCTCGCAACAACCACAAAATGCGATCATGGTCAGAAGGTTGAGCTTCAGAAAAATTTCTACGCAAAATCGCTTGAGCCCACGCTCGACGGGTTGTACGAGGTCGCTCTACAACGTCTGCGAGCAAACCTAGATCACGCCATAATGCGCTGTAGTCCCGCTTACCACTTATAGGATCGGTAATTACCTCATACACAATCGGTTGAACCGCCAGTGCGCTCCAACGCGCATCAGGTTCCTCCCGGGCATTGACCGAATCTAACGCGTAAACGGCGCGTAAATCTGGAAATCTCTGTCGATCAGCTTCAAGCACATTGAGGAAATAACGTACTGGAGCATCGCCTGCACTGTAGCCGATGAGCACAATTGTTTTACATCGACACAAGTCGAACAAAAAACGGGATGCCCACCCTGAACGCATGTAGGCGTCTCCGTAGTCAGCACTTGTCACAACGAACGGCGTCTGTTCCAGACCGATTTGTTCGTCAGATGCACGGCCGTGGAGATGAATGATTCCACCGAAGCCGGCACTACCTGGCGTTGGTAAATCCTGTCCCGCAAAACTTAGTAGTCGTGCCTGCTCGACGCCCTCGAAGCTAAGAAGAGCTCTCTCAAGCATTGTATCGAAATTGGTTGTGACAATTACTGGACGGTTCTCCAGGTTGCGCGATAACCGCAAAATGGTGCGGTGGTGAGCGAGGTCTGCTTCTTCCGGGGCTTTTAGCAACTCCACCACGGCCTTGGTCATATCTCCCGGATCGACAATACGACGGCTAAGAGAGCCCAATACCTCTTCAAAGCGCCCGTCTTTAAATGACTGCTCTTCGGATGCACTCTTTTCCAATCCTAGTCGTATAAAGCATCGCTCTACTAAACTTTTGAAATCAGGTAGTTGCGGAGCGCTCACACCTGCGCCGCATAGAAATACCACCTCCCCTGCAAGTAACGCATCGACCAGTTGCTCGGGAAAGGCTGGACCTTCTGTGGAAAACCTAAGACTCAAGAAAATGCTCCCTGCATAGTTGAACTGATTAAGACACCGGATATGCTCTCACTAAACAGACGGATCCAGACCATATCGGGGAGCCGGTGAACGTTCCAAGCGCGATACAAGTAGCATTCCAGAACGCTATACGCTAATCAGCTAACGTTCAATACCCTGCCTCTAAGGAACGTGACCCTAATCCAACGCGCTCGATAGTGAAAAGCCGTCTAAACGACGTTTAAATCCTAAAAAACCCATTAAATTCAATTATTTAATGTAACTTTTGCTCGCTTTCGACAACGTTACACCCGTATCCCCTGCTACATTTAACGCATGGTCACGACTGGCAAGGTGCACCTTACAAATACCTATATTTTTCAATGACCTATTAAAATTTGCTATACCAATTACACCTGTTACACAGTTTTTTAGCGGCAGTGGGAATCCCCCCTCGCCCAATTCTCTCGGATCCCTCAGCGACAGAAACCCGGGCGCGCTTGTCTTAATACATCACTGAGAATTCGAAAGCCAACCGAGCGTATGGAAATATGAAAACAGGTCACCGGGTTACTCCTCCCTGCAGCAACGTAGCTCAGGCTGGTCAATGAATACATCCGTACAGCTAAATGTGATGTTGAAAACCAACTACCAGGTGCCTCGTTACCCCAAGGTGGCGAGGGTCCTGGGAGACTCGCGCGTTCTATATAGTTCGTGCCCTACAGCATGGTTTTACATTTAGGGATACATGTAGGGATACACGAACGAAGGCGCTGTATTCATAATTTTGAGTTTGCCTCTATTCCTTAATCCATTTTAACGCGGCGAACCTAGGGAAATGCCAAGGTTCTGGATACATCGCCTGCACGCTCTCTTCCGGTATTGGTTCTTCAAAGGCCACCAATTTGAAGCCATGCTTTGCGAAGGTAGATAGATACTGACTGAGTGGACGGTGAATGTGCGTTGTTCGTATTGAAGTTTGATCACGGGAGACTTTGAAAGGTGCTTCTACGAAGGTCTCCTTGGTGTAGTCATACCACTCGGCATTTGCATAGCCCCAGTACTCAGGCCAAAAGCACGGATGGGGAATCACCGCTACGAACGTTGAATTGCTCCGAAGTAGAGCATTCACCGCTGCAGCGAACCGTCCCAAGTCCGGAGCTGCCATCATCACCATTACTGCGGTGGCGGCACTAGCTAGACCATTGAGTTGAGTCACCGTCACGTCTTCCACGGCCGCTTGAATGAACCTGACATTGGTGCGGCTCTCACAGAGATGCATCGCAATTTCGACGCTCGCACCTGAAGGTTCCACCCCTATGACGGAGCCTGCAAGTGGGGAAACAAGGGTTGCGAAGTGGCCAGTGCCAGAGCCAATGTCCAAGAGCGCTGAAAGGTCTGCGCCCTGGAGGAGTCTTAACGCTGTTGGAGCGACCACTTTACTGAAACTGATGTCTAGCCCGCTGCTGAGTTGTCGCGCTCTTTCCTTCGCCAGTTGATCCCATTGCTGGGTCAAGTCCGCCAGAGGTTTTGGTTGAGAGTTCAGAACATCAAACATGGGCGGCGTTCTCCTTATGGAGCAGCTCAGCTAGGCTAGCGAGATCAACCGCCATGTGAAGTGCAGGATGGCTCGAGTCAATTTCTTCAATCACGTGGATACCACGCCCTCCACGACCAATCGCGACTTGAGAACCGCCGTTCCCAAAGTGTGCAATTGTGAAGCGTGATGCTGGAGCGAGAAAGCTCGGTCTTCCGTAGATCCAAACGTTGGCTCCGGCTGCTCTAAGTACCTCTCCTAACTCCGTCATTTTTGGCATACAGACAGTTAAGTTCCCTTCTTGCGCCTTCTCCTTGAGTAGCTTTTTAGTCGAGTCATCGTCTGCCCAGCTTAGGTCGCGTGTCCAGATGATTGCTCTGCCGCTGTCATCAATCCATCTGTGCATATAGGCCTTAATGCCAATGACATCGTCCTTTTCGTACGTTTTCCTGTTGTTGTGAGCCTTTTTGTCAGCCCTAAACTCAAGGCAGATGCTGGCAAACGCCAGCACCCCTGCCGCAAGAGCCAGAGCACCAGGCCACCCGTAAAGGTCTACTGGCTGCGGCATGAAGACGAGTACAAGTGCTAATAAAGAAGCCTGTGATCCTACTGAAGCAACAAGGCGTTGAATCAGATTTCCCCAGCGGTCCCAAAATCCTTCCATCGCTTCATCCCTGTTTGATGATTTCCCTTATTCAGTTTGACAGAGCGTCAGCTGTGGCGGGTTGGTGGTTCCTATAGTGGCACATTGCGTTAGATATGCGGGGGCCCCTGAGATATTCGGCCGCACACGGGGCATGAAACCCGCGGAATCTTGTTAGCGAGAAGCCTCCCAGCTTAGTGAACAGGTGAACCTGGTGAATTCCAGTTCACCTGTGCATTTGCCCTACCGTTTGAGCGATCTGAGGGCATCGTTACCAGTACGGTAACGATGCCCTCTTTTCTTCAAAATCCTTTCAATTTCAACGATTGAAATTTCAGTAACTTCCCACGCTTCCCACTAACTCGATCCCGCGGGTTTCATGCCCCGTGCGAAGCAAAACCTCTCAGGGTCCCCAGCGTAATTTCCTCTCATAGAGAGGCGGAGCCAGCGAAATTCGCTTGGTAGGCTGGAGCGTAAAGCGTCTGACCACAACACCTCGATGATGACTTTAGCGTTACACGCACGGGCAGCGTTACATCCGATGTACGCGATGCAGCGCTGCTGTGTAACAGCCGTGAAAGCCAATGAAACCGGGCGTTTGGTGAAGGGCGTTACACTCGTAACACCGGTTACACCAGTTTTTGGAGGGGGGTTGGATATGTACTCTCATGCTGCCTTTCCAAATTGCCCCGGCACCACATTTATTGGCCTCTCGAGAATCAAGATCACCAGGTGGTGGGGGCAGTTGATATGCAATGCCACTGGCTCGAGGTAGATTGACTACCTGACAACACGACGGGAGAACATCATGGAAGACACCCCTTTGCTTGCGTCATTACTCAAGCGCATGAATGAAAACCAACTGGCGTTGGGGGCAGCTATCGAGGAGCTGTCAAACTGGGTTGATCAAAGAGGATCTACTGAAGTGGCACAGAACATCCGAGGGGCACTAGAAACCCTGGATAGGAATGAAGGATTCATCACCCTTGCCCTAGCCTCACTGTCGGCAGAAGGTCGGACAAAGAAGTGACTACCTTGCCGAATGTCTACACATCACCTACCAACTGGTAGTGCTTTACCTAGAGGGAATGCCACTACATCCGTAGGCAGAAGCATGCAGCGTGTATGCCTGCATGTATGCCTAACTGATCATCATTGCATGAAACCCTTTTAATACAGCGCATTACAAGACCAGTTCAAATGACTGCGTACCACCAAGTACTAAAAACGGCTTACCGAAAGGTAGGCCGTTTTTTTATGCCTGCACAAAAGTGCTCGGGCATACTCTCTGCGATTAACACCCCAAAATGCTGCTTTGAGTGCCATCCATGAGCCTGAGCGTATTCGCAATCATCCTGCTGGGCGCCGCCCTTCACGCCACGTGGAATGCGGTGGTCAAAGGCGGCGTCGACAAGCTGCTGACCACCTGCATGATTGCATCCGCCGCTTCATTGATTGCGCTGGCGGCCATCCCGTTTCTGGCGCTACCGGCCAGAGAAAGCTGGCCCTTCATCGGCGCATCGGTGGTTTTGCAGGTGTTGTATTTCGTACTGGTGGCCTCGACCTACCGCATTGCCGACATGAGCCAGACCTATCCGATCATGCGTGGCACTGCGCCACTGCTGGTGGCGTTGGTGAGTGTGCTGGTGTTGCACGAGCCACTCTCGGCGTTTGCCTGGCTTGGCATTGGGGTGATCTGCCTGGGTATCTTGAGCATGGCCGCAGCGCCCTCGGCCGGTCATAAAAAAGGGCTGGTGCTCGCGCTGATAAACGCCTTGGTGATAGCCGGCTATACGCTGATTGATGGCCTTGGCGTGCGCAAGTCCGGCGCCCCCGCGGCTTACACTCTGTGGATATTTTTGCTGACCGGCATCCCGCTCGCCGCGTGGGCTTTAGCCGCGCGGCGTGCAGCGTTCTGTCGCTATGTCGCCCGTAACTGGAGGTTTGGCGCCGTCGGGGGTGCAGGCACTGTGGCGTCATACGGCCTGGCGTTGTGGGCGATGACACACGCGCCCATCGCGACGGTTTCGGCCTTGCGTGAGACCTCGATCCTGTTTGGCGTAGTGATTTCGGCGTGGGTGCTCAAAGAGCATTTAACGCAGGCTCGCATCATTGCCGCCGGCATTATTGCCGTCGGGGCGATGGTGTTGCGCCTGGGCTGACCAGGACACATGCGCGCAAAAAAACTGAGGATCTGTACTTTGACGCTCCACGTAACCCACTGCTAGTGTCCTGCCTCCCTACATGGAGCACCTGTGATGAAACTGGATATCTATCAAGTCGACGCGTTCAGCCAACAGGTCTTCGGTGGTAACCCGGCGGCCGTCTGCCCGCTGACCGAGTGGTTGCCCACAGAGCAGCTTCACCACATCGCCGCCGAAAACAACCTTTCCGAAACCGCATTTTTCGTGCCTCGTGGCGAGGTGTATGAGCTGCGCTGGCTCACCCCCGAAGTCGAAGTGGACCTGTGTGGCCATGCGACGTTGGCCGCTGCCTGGGTGCTGATTCACAAACTCCCGAATCCCCCTGAGATCTTGCGTTTTGCCACCCGCAGCGGTGAGCTTCGCGTGACGCGCAATGGCGACGAACTGGCAATGGACTTCCCGGCCAAACAGCCCGAGCGTTGCGAGCCGCCAGCCGGCATGTTGAGCGCGCTGGGGCTCGAACACGCCGAGGTGTATGCCACTGATGACTATATCGTTGTCGTTGATGACGAAGCCCAGGTCGCGGCACTCACGCCAGATTTTGCACGCCTCAAGGGCCTGCCCAAACGCGGGATAGCAGTGACGGCCAAAAGCACGCGCTTTGATTTTGTTTCCCGTTGGTTTGGCCCGAATGTGGGCGTCAATGAAGACCCGGTCACCGGCTCGGCACACACCTCGCTGGCACCGTTCTGGGCCGAGCGCCTGGGCAAGTCGCAGTTGAGCGCCGAACAGGGCGGCAGGCGCCGTGGGCAACTGCGGTGTGAACTCAAAGGTGACCGCGTGATCATCTCAGGCCATGCAGCACTCTACCTGCAAGGCACGATTTACCTGTAAAAGGGATTGCCCAAGGACAACAGATCATTCTCAAAATGAACGGAGTTCAGCGCGTGTTCACGATTTCCCGCCGTCAACTGTCGATGGTTGCCGCAGCCCTGGTGCTGGCCGGCTGCCACACACCTGTCAACGAACAGCCTCCGGCACCGGAACTGGGCTCGGGTTACCGCACCGACCTCACCACCCGCCACGCCGAACGCCATATGGCCGCCGCCGCCAACCCGCTGGCGGCCGAAGCCGGGCGGGAGATGTTGCGCCAGGGCGGTTCGGCGATTGACGCCGCGATAGCGATGCAGGCGGTGCTGACCCTGGTGGAACCGCAGTCTTCCGGCATCGGCGGCGGCGCGTTCATCATGCTGTGGGACGGCAAGAACGTACACGCCTATGACGGCCGTGAAACGGCACCCGCCGGCGCGACTGAGCGCTTGTTCCTGAAGGCCGACGGCACGCCGATGGCGTTTCCCGAAGCGCAGATTGGCGGGCGTTCGGTCGGCACTCCGGGCGTCTTGCGGGCACTGCAGATGGCGCATCAAAAGACCGGGCACCTGCAATGGTCCAAGTTGTTTGAACCGGCGATCAGGCTGTCGGAGCAAGGCTTCGCGATTTCCCCACGCTTGCACGCACTGATTGCGGCCGACCGCTACATTCCCCAGTCGCCGGAAATGGCGGCTTACTTTCTGAACGCCGATGGCTCGCCTAAAGCCACCGGCACACTGTTGAAAAACCCGGCGCTGGCTGCTGTGTTCAAGCGCATCGCCAAGGAAGGGCCAGACGCGCTGTACCACGGGCCGATTGCCGATGAAATCGCGCGCAAGGTCCAGGGCAATCGCAATGCGGGCAGCCTCTCGCAGGCTGACCTTAAGGGCTACACCGCCAAGGAACGCACGCCGTTGTGCACCGACTACAAGCAATACCGGGTGTGCGGCATGCCGCCGCCGTCGTCGGGCGGGATAGCCGTCGCACAGATCCTCGGCACCTTGCAGGCAGTGGAGGCCCGTGACCCGCGCCTGGCCATCGCGCCGATGAAACCGCTGAAGAGTGCATCGCCTGCCGGCCTTGAGCCTGTGCCCGAAGCCGTACACCTGATCGCCGAAGCCGGCCGCCTGGCGTTTGCCGACCGTGCGCTGTATGTGGCCGACTCGGACT
Organism: Pseudomonas sp. PA-5-4B; assembly: GCF_021606215.1. Classification (NCBI taxonomy): domain Bacteria; kingdom Pseudomonadati; phylum Pseudomonadota; class Gammaproteobacteria; order Pseudomonadales; family Pseudomonadaceae; genus Pseudomonas; species Pseudomonas sp. PA-5-4B. Next base: position 108,407 of record NZ_WKDB01000008.1, read on the forward strand.
TCACCCCAGTACCGGTCGCGGGCCTTGTCGCCCCCAACTACCTGGCACAGCGCGCCACATTGATTGGCGAACGCAGCATGGGCATTGCCAAGCCGGGCACACCAGCGGGCATCCAGGTGGCCTACGCGCCGGACCGCTCGCCGCTGCGCATCTCCACCTCGCAAGTGGTGGCAGTGGATGACCAGGGCGGCGCGGTGTCGATGACCACCACGGTAGAAGCGGCGTTCGGCTCCCACGTGATGGTTCAGGGCTTTTTGCTCAACAACCAGATGACCGACTTTTCGTTTCTCCCTGAAGAAAACGGCCAGCCCGTGGCCAACCGCGTCGAACCCGGCAAGCGCCCTCGCTCAGCCATGGCGCCTACCCTGGTGTTCGACCGCAAGAGCGGCGAGCTGCTGGCGACGGTGGGTTCACCGGGCGGTTCGCAAATCATCGAATACGTGAGCAAATCCCTGGTGGCAATGCTCGACTGGAACCTCGACCCGCAAGCCGCCATCAGCCTGCCCAACTTTGGTAGCCGCAACGGCGCGACCGAGTTGGAGGCCGGCCTGTTCAGCCCTGCGTTGAAACAAGCGCTGCGTGACAAGGGCCACGCGTTGAGCGAAATCGATATGACCAGCGGCATCCAGGCCATTGTTCGCACGCGCGATGCTCAAGGCAAGGTAACCCTGAGCGGCGGCGCCGACCCTCGGCGTGAAGGCGAAGCGGTCGGTGACTGAATGTTCTACGAACGGAGAGCGTGCTGTGCAACAGGCCGATAACCTCGGCGCCCTTGGCGGCGTCGACCATGGTTTTTGCTCGATCAATGACCCGCAGCGCCCGGACGCAGTGTTCATCTGCAAGCAGGTACACAGCGCGACGGTGATTGAATGGCAGGCGCAGTTGGCAACCAACAGCGTGGCGGCGGATGGCGTGTTCACGCGCGAGCATCAGCCGATTGCGGTGATCACAGCCGATTGCCTGCCCATTCTTATCGCGGCTGAAGACGGTGCGACGGTCGCAGCGGTGCATGGCGGTTGGAAGGGGTTGCAAGGCGGGATCATCGCCAATGCCGTGCAGCAATTTGCCGACAAAGGCATCGCCGTGGAGCAGTTGCAGGTGGCAATCGGGCCGTCAATCAAACCGTGCTGCTATGAAGTGAGCGAGGACTTTATTGCGCAGTTTCAGGCGGATCAAGGCCATCTGTGGCCTGACGACCGGGCACCGTGGAGCTTCGTACAACCGGCGCCATTGCTGCCCCCCGAAATTGCTCCGCCCTATGCCAGGCAAACGGGAAGTGCCTGGTTTGATTTGAGCGGCTTCGGGGTAATGTTGTTGTTAGCAGCAGGGCTTAAGCGTGAGCAGATCGAAGTCAGTGAAGTGTGTACGTATTGCACATCCTCCACTTTCGCCAGCTATCGCAGGCGCACGCATCACCCTGAAGAAGCGAAGACGTTGATCTATTCGTGGATTGCTCGCAACCCCTGATCAGTGCCAAGGGCGCTTTTGTGGCGAGCGGGCTTGCCCCGCGTTGGGCTGCGCAGCAGCCCCAATTTAGCCACTACGTTATTTCAAGGTAGAACCGTGCTGTCTGGTGTTGGGGCCGCTTCGCGCCCCAACGGGAGCAAGCTCCCTCGCCACAGAGGCCACATGTTACTCGAGTCATTTCATCGGCTGATCTTAAGCCCCTTACGCCCGGCATGCCGCTCCAGCGCCAGCTCGATCAACCGGCTCACCAGCTCGCTGTAACTCATCCCCGCCGCCTGCCACAGCTTCGGGTACATGCTGATACGTGTGAAACCTGGCAGTGAGTTGATCTCGTTGATCAGCACTTCACCGTCATCGGTGAGGAACACATCAACCCGCGCCAGGCCGGCGCAGCCCAGCACCTCAAACGCCTCAATGGCGAGGTGGCGAATGCGCTCGCTGGCTTCGACGCTGATATCGGCCGGCACCACCACTTGGGCCGCCTGGCCGTCGATGTATTTGCTGTCGTAGGAATAGAAGCCGTTGCTCACCACAATCTCGCCACAGCCACTGGCGATGGGGTTGTCGTTGCCCAATACGGCGCATTCGATTTCACGGCCCTGGACCGCGGACTCCACCAGCACTTTTTCATCGAAGCCCAAGGCCAGTTCAACAGCGGCGTGGTACTCGGCCTCGTTGCCAACCTTACTCACACCCACCGAAGAACCCTGGTTGGCGGGTTTGACGAACATCGGCAAACCGAGCTTGTTCACAGCCGCTTCAAACGAGGTACGCGCCGCGTTGCGGCGAGTCAGGGTGATAAACGGTGTGACAGCAATACCGGCATCGCGCAGCAGACGCTTGCTGATGTCTTTGTCCATGCAGACCGCCGAACCCAGCACGTCGGAGCCGACGAAAGGCAGGTCGGCCATGCGCAGCAGGCCTTGCAGGCAGCCGTCTTCGCCGAGGGTGCCGTGGACGATGGGGAAGATCACGTCGATATGTTCCAGCAGGCCCTGACCGGAGGTTTCCACCACTTGCTGGTTGGCCTTGCCCGGCACCACTGCAAGTTCACGGTTGGATTGGTTAAGAGCGATGAGCGCCGGGTTTTCCTGGTTGATCAGAAAGTTCGACGTGTCGTTGAGGTGCCAGTGGCCGGCCTTGTCGATGCCGATCAAGACCGGCTCAAAGCGCGAACGGTCCAGCGCATCGACGATATTGCGCGCCGACTGCAACGAGACTTCGTGCTCGGCCGAACGGCCACCAAAAATAATACCTACACGCACCTTGCTCATGACCCGGCCTCACTGTTGAAAGTAAGGCTTCTTACCATGAGCGGTCAGCGATTCGCTACCAGATGTGCGCCGAACAGCAGGTAGCAACCACCGGCAAAGCGGTCGAGCCATTTGCGTGAACGCGCGTAAAGGCTGGCCATGCGCTCGCTGGAAAACACCAGGGCAACACTGGAATACCAACTGAACGACAAGGTGGCCATGGTGATGACGGCCAGGGTAAGCAGCGCGGGCGAAGGAGATGGCGGCATGGTCGAGGCAAAGGCCGTCGCGACGAACAGCGCAGCCTTGGGGTTGGACAAGTTGCCCAGTAACCCGAACCGCCAGGCAGAGAACAATGAGCGGCGCGGTGCGTCGGGCAGAACCGTCTGGCCCGCAGCCGGAGCCGAGCGTTTGAACAACTTGAGCCCAAGGTAGATCAGGTAGCAACCGCCGATGATCTTGAATGCCAGGTAGAGCATCGGCGCGGCGGTAAACAGCGACTTGATGCCCAAGCCGCCCGCCAAGCCCCAAATGATCGTGCCGCTGGCTACACCCGCCGACGCCACAACGCCATGGCGCCTGGAGCAGCTGGCAGCCAACTGCGCGGTGTTGAAAAAGTTCGGCCCAGGCGTTACGACAGCGACTGTCCACAGCAGCGCCAGCGAGACCAGCGGGGCCACATAGGCAGGGTTGATAACGTCCATGGGCAGCTCCGTCAGCGCAGTACACGAACCCGGATCATAGGCCTAGCCCAACGCCTGCACAATCGTACAAGACCTCGGCAGACAACCGATGCAGACTCGGTTAACGTGTTTCCACCTCTACATGTGACAAGTCATCATGGGCCAACCCACTTCCACCCTCGACTGGCTGCACCGCGCCCCGCACGCCAGCGGCCTGGACCGTATCGAGGCGTACTTTGCAGGCTTTGCGTTTGACCCGCATCGCCACGACACCTACGCCATCGGCCGCACCTTGTTTGGCGTGCAAAGCTACCACTACCGTGGCTGCATGACCCATAGCCTGCCGGGCAGGACCATGGTGATTCACCCCGATGAATCCCATGACGGCCGCGCCAGCAGCGTGGAGGGGTTCAAGTACCGGATGATTTATGTGGAGCCGGCGCTGATCCAGCAGATTCTCGGTGGTCGGCCATTGCCGTTTATCCACAACGGTTTGTCGACTGACCCACGCCTTTTCCGCGCCAGCGAAGTGTTGCTGCAAAACCTCGACTGCCCGGTTGACCCGATGCAGGAACAGGACGCCCTGTTCGACCTGGCACACGCGCTGAACGCGGCATCCGGCGCGATCATCAGCCGCAAGTCGTTCGATTATGTGGCTGCCGAGCGCGCCCGCGAGTTTATCCACAGCGCCCTGGGCCGCAGCATCACCCTGGATGAAATGGCCGACCACTGCGGGCGCGATCGCTGGGCGCTGTCGCGAGACTTTCGTTTGTTGTTCGGCACCAGCCCCTACCGCTACCTGACCATGCGCCGGCTGGACTTGGTGCGCAGCTTGCTGGCCCAGGGCCAATCGCTGGTGGACGCGGCGCTGACCGCAGGTTTCACCGACCAGAGCCATATGACCCGGCAATTTCGCAGCACCTACGGCATGCCGCCGTCGCGATGGGTGAAGATGCTAGGGCGCTGATTGGCCCACCTGAAATGCGATTAAACCTGTGGGAGCTGGCTTGCCTGCGATTGCGGTGCATCAGTCAATATATTGAGTGCCTGACACACGCTATCGCAGGCAAGCCAGCTCCCACAATGCGGGGTCGCCGGCAAAAACACTCACCCGGCCTGCAGCACGCTGCAGCCGTGGCTTACAGCTCGCGCCCGACAACCGGCGCACCGATGCTGAGGAAATTTCCGCCGGCGATATGGTGCAAGGTGCGCAATTCGTCATGCCCTTCGAAGTGCCAATGCCCGTCGCTGAACACGCGCTCGTCGGCATAGGCGCCGATCACTTCGCCGAGGAACAGGTCGTAGGTCTGCTGGTTGTGCGGCTCGGGCAGCAAGCGGCACTCCAGCCAGGCCACGCAGCCTTCCAGCAGCGGCGCCTGGGTGTGCTCGCCACTGAAGGTGTGCAGGCCGTAGGCGGCGAACTTGTCGGTCTCGGAACCGCTGGTATTGCCGACCGTCTGCACCAGATCGGCCTGCGCCACACAGGGTACTTGCAACACAAACGTGCCGGCGCCTTCCAGCAGTTGCCGGGTCCAGGTGGACTTGTCCAACACCACGGCGACTTTGGGCGGTTCAAAATCCAGCGGCATCGCCCAGGCGGCGGCCATGATGTTGCGTTTGCCATCGTGGGCTGCGCTGACCAGCACAGTCGGGCCGTGGTTGAGCAAGCGGTAGGCCTTGGACAGCGGAACGGGGCGACGGTGGGTCGGGCTCATGGAGGGTCGGCTCTTCAAGCAAGAAAAAACCTACGATACCTCAAGCACACGCCCTACGGGTCAGCTCGACAGCTGATTGGCGAACTGGCCCACCGCGCTGACGACTTTTTGCGCACCGTCCTGGATCTCCACGATCACCGTGCCCGCCTCGGCCGCCAGGGCCAGGCCTTGTTCGGCCTGCAGGCGGCCATCGTTCATCAAGGTCACTGCATCGCGGGCCATGTCCTGGTTCTGGCGGACTACGCCGACAATCTCTTCCGTGGCTTTGCTGGTACGCGAGGCCAACTGACGTACCTCATCGGCCACCACCGCAAAGCCACGGCCCTGTTCACCGGCACGTGCCGCTTCAATGGCTGCGTTGAGCGCCAGCAGGTTGGTCTGTTCGGCGATACCGCTGATGGTCTTGACGATAGTGCCGATCACTTGGGATTGGGCATTCAGCGCCTCGATGCCGTCACCGGCCTGTTGCATATGCTTGGCCAGATCACGCATCACATCCACCGCCTGGGTTACCACGGTGGTGCCGCGCTGGGCGCTGTTGTCGGTTTGCAGCGAGGTGCTGTAGGCGATATTGGCAGCCTCGGCCACGGCTTGTTCCTGATTGACCTGATCGGTAATCACCGTGGCGAACTTGACCACTTTGTACAGGCGGTCATTGGCGTCCAGCACCGGGTTGTACGTGGCTTCCAGCCAAACCGTGCGGCCATGGCTGTCGACCCGTTTGAAGCGTGCCGCAACAAATTCACCGGCGTTCAGGCGCTTCCAGAACTGTTGGTATTGGGCACTGTTGTACTCCTGCGGTTCGCAGAACATGCGGTGATGTTTGCCCTGGATCTGCGCCAGGCTGTAACCCATGCCGCCGAGAAAGCGATCGTTGGCCGTAAGTACATGCCCGTCGAGGTCGAATTCGATCACCGCCGTGGAACGCACCAGCGCGGTGATCAGGTTTTCATGCTCGCGCGACGCCTCGATGGTGCGGGTGAGGTCGCTTGAGTAAATCGAAAAATGCTTGATGCGCCCCTCCGAGTTGCGCACCGGCTGCACAATCGAGCGCAGCCACGCTTCCTTGCCGTTGCCACGCATCAGGCGTACGGTGCCGGCGAAGTGTTCGCCGCGCACCAGGGCATTTTTAAAGCGCAGCTGGAATTCGTCCTGGCGCACATGCGGCGGCACCAGCTCATCAATGAGACGCCCCACGATGTTGCTGGCCTGGTAAATCAGTTCTTGCAGGAAGTTGGCATTGGCCCACTCCACCCGGCCGTCGGCATCCAGCGTCAGGCACAGCATTTCACTTTCCAGGCTCTCCTTGACCTGCTGCAAGCTCGACAATTCTTCGCGAAGAGCAGACAGCTCTTGCTTCAGGCGGGTATTGAACATGAGGCACCGATGGCATTGGGTGAGGTGTATCTGACCTGCATCGGCGCTGCGGGCGTTTTCTGAAGCGTTTTTTTCGCCGCAGCCAGCTGTCTTTTTTTGGATCCATTAACCGCCGTTGTTTCGACACACACCCATCACTTGGTATTCCAGGGTATTGAGCTTGCCGGTGGAGTCTTCATAGGTCATGCGTGACGGCACCGCTTCGCAGGAGCGGATCGGCGGCGTTACGTTGACCACCCTCTCAATGTCCAGCTTCATGCCATAGCGGTAGGCCTGCACCTCGGGTGCGGGCTTGCCCTTCTTTTCGGCGTAAGCAGCCATGGCTTTTTCATTGCGCTCCATCATCAGGGCAAAGGTGCGGTCCCCGCCGCCTTCGGCCAACGCGCCAAAAGACAGGACCGCGACCAATACACCCAGGGCAACTTTATAAGCGTTCATCATTAGTTCCTCGTCAGAAAAGTTCAGTGACGAGATTAATCAACCAACCCTGACGCAATGTTCACCAAAACATTACTTATTTGTTAGGTGGCCGTGAGTTTCCAGAATTGTAATGTTCACGCCATGAGTTCGTTATCCACGGTTTGCAACTATCGGCCCGGGCCAGATCGATAAGAACGCCCGCCTCTATAAGAAGCTGAAAACTGCCACTACCCAGGAGCGAACCATGCGCATTACTAACCATATCCTTCCCTTTTCCTTGCTCGCCGCACTGCCCCTGGCGGCCGTGGCCTTAGAGGACAAGCCCGACGGTTTTATCGAAGGCAGCAGCGTGAACGTGCTGGCGCGCACGTTTTACTTCAACCGCGATGACCGCAAGGGCCAGTCCAGCCCTACCGGCAACGGTTACTCTGAAGCCCTGGCGCAGGGCTTGATCGGCAAATTCGAATCCGGGTTTACCCAAGGCACCGTTGGCTTCGGCCTGGATGCGTTCGTCATGTACGGCCTCAAGCTCGACTCGGGCACCGGTCGCAGCGGCGGCAAGGGGTCGTTCGGCGTGCTGCCGGTAGACAGCGACAACCACCCCGAAAGCAGCTACAGCAAATTCGGCGGTGCGGCGAAACTACGGGTGCTGGATACGGTGATAAAAGCTGGCGATGTGTTCCCCGCCACGCCGGTGGTGGCCGCTGGCGATTCGCGCCTGTTGCCGGAAAGCTTTCGCGGCGTCACCGCTCACAACACCAGCTTTGAGGGCCTGAGCCTGCAAGGCGGGCGCTTGAGCGGCATGAGCCAGCCGAGTGAAAGCGGCATGAACAAGGGCTTTGCGACCTTCTATGCAGGTAAGGTCGACTCGCCCTGGATCGGCTATTTCGGCGGCGACTACGCGGTGAACAAACACCTCAGTGTCAGTGCGTACAGCAGCCGCCTGAAGGACGCCTGGGACCAATACTACGTCGGCACCAACGCCAGTTACCCATTGAGTGAAAACGTGTCCTTGTTCGGTGACGTGAACTATTACAAGGCCGTGGACGAAGGCAAAAAACTGCTGGGCGAATTCAACAACAACATCTGGAGCGCCAGGCTCGGGGTCAAGGTCGGCGCCCACAGCCTGGCCCTCTCGCACCAGCGCAACAACGGCAATGACGACTTCGATTACCTGCGCCAGTCGGACTCGATCTTCCTCAATAACTCGATCCAGTACAGCGATTTCAACTCGCCCAAGGAGCGCTCATGGATGGCCCGCTACGACCTCGACATGCAGGCCTTCGGCATTCCCGGCCTCTCATTCATGACCCGCTACGCCAAAGGCACCGGCGCCGACTACAGCAATGCCAACGCGGTGTACATGCGCCGCGATGCAGCCGGTAACCCGCTGACCGATCAACGCCGATGGGAGCGGGATATCGAGGCCAAGTACGTGGTGCAAAGTGGCAGCCTCAAGGATTTGTCCTTGCGTTTACGCCAGGCCACGGTGCGCTCCAGTGCGTTCGAGTCAGACCTGGAGGAAGTTCGCTTGATTGCCGAGTATCCACTGGTTGCACTGTGAGCCCTTACATTCGTTTGCCGTTAACTAACATCTGTTCACAAATAGCCAGGTATCAAAACTGTAATATTGAGCTCAGCTTCCCGTTAAGTTGAAGTTCCTATACTCGCATCAACTTATTTGCACCGAGCAACATTCGTCTCTAGAAGCTTTTTTGTAGCTCCTTTGGAAAGAGATGAATTTTTAACGCCCCTCGGGGCGTTTTTTTTTGCGGGCAGGTTTAGCAGCGACCAATGGTCGCAGTTGACCCTGAAGCTACTTCACGGTTCAGACTTTTCCTACTCCAAAAACACCTGATTCCATAAGGAAATGGAGCCCTTATCCCTCAGTAAAAGGTAACCCCCCATGCGTATCCTTGTGGTTGAGGACGAGCAAAAAACCGCCGACTACCTGCAACAGGGCCTGAATGAAAGCGGCTATGTGGTGGACTGCGCGTCCAATGGCATCGACGGCCTGCACCTGGCCGGGCAGCACGCCTATGAGCTGGTCATCCTCGACGTCAACCTGCCGGGCAAGGATGGCTGGGAAGTGCTGGAGCAATTGCGCCGCAATGGCACACAACGGGTGATGATGCTGACTGCCCGTGGCCGCCTGGCCGACAAGATCAAGGGCCTGGACATGGGCGCCGATGATTACCTGGTCAAACCCTTCGAGTTTCCCGAGCTGCTGGCGCGGGTGCGTACCCTGTTGCGGCGCAGTGAGCATATCCCCCAGCCGGACGTGTTCCGCGTTTTGGACCTGGAACTGGACCCGCGTCGCCATCGCGCCTATCGCGGCACCCGGCGTATCGACCTGACCACCAAGGAGTTTGCGCTGCTGCAGGTGCTGATGCGCCAGACCGGCGAAGTACTGACCCGCACGCAGATTATTTCGCTGGTGTGGGACATGAATTTCGACTGCGACACCAATGTGGTGGAAGTCTCCATCAGCCGCCTGCGGGCCAAGGTCGATGACCAGAGCGAAGTGAAACTGATCCACACCATTCGCGGCGTGGGTTATGTGCTGGAGGCACGTGGATGAGAACCGGGAGTTTGTCGATGCGCCTCGGCTTGACGGTCAGCCTGATGGGCGCAGGCCTGGTGTTGTTGCTGGCGACCCTGGCGTACGTGGCCCTGACCCACGAGTTGGAAAAGCTGGCGCGCAAGAACCTGGAAAGCAAGATGGAGCAGATCCAGCACAGCCTGGCCCAAGGCCTGGATGCCAACCGCATCCGCGCCCGCCCGCACTCATTGATGGACCTGGTGATCGGCCACGACAACTTCTACCTGACCATCGTCGGCACCGCACCGGATGAAAGCGTCTTGCTGAGCATCGGCGCCAAGCCCCAGGAGCCTTTGTTGACGGACTTCACGCCCAGGGAAACCCTCGGCTACCTCAATTGGGCCGACAGCAATGGCAACCAGGTGCTCAGCGCCTCCAGCCTGATGCGTCTGGCCAATGGCGAACGGGTTCGCGTACTGCTATCGCTGGACCGCATGGACGACCAGGCGTTGCTCAGTGCCTACCTGCGCGCCACGTTGATTGCCTTGCCGATGCTGCTGATCCTGATCGGCATGGGCGCCTGGTGGCTGGTGCAACGCGGGCTCGCGCCACTGAAGCAGTTCAGTCATGTGGCGGCCAAGGTCACCACCCAGGACCTGACCCACCGTTTATCCATCGACAACCTGCCCCAGGAACTGGGCGAACTGGCCCATGGCTTCAACGTGATGCTCGACCGCCTGGACGCGGGCGTGCAACAGCTGTCGCAGTTCTCCGATGACCTTGCCCACGAAATGCGCGCGCCACTGACCAACCTGATGGGCAAGGCCCAGGTGACGCTGTCCCGCCAGCGGCCACCGGAGGAATACAAAGCAGTGCTGGAGTCCAACACCGAAGAGCTCGAACGCCTGGCGCGCATCGTCTCCGACATGCTGTTTCTGGCCCAGGTCAGCCATCCGGCCGCGCGAGGCTCATTTACCCAAGTGTCGCTGGCAGAAGAGGCCCATCGAGTGATGGATTTATTCGCCTTGAGTGCCGAAGACAAACAACTGACCCTGACCCTCAGCGGCGATGCCCAGGTACAGGGCGATCGCCTGATGATTCAACGTGCCCTGTCCAACCTGCTGTCCAATGCCATTCGCCACAGCCCGGCGCAGTCGCATATTTCAATGCTGGTGGAGGCCTATGGCAATCAGGTTGCGCTGTCGGTCAGCAACCCCGGCCCGGGGATTGAGGCGCAGCACCTGCCGCACCTGTTCGAACGTTTCTACCGCGTGGACAGCAGCCGCGCCCGTACCGAAGGCGGCACCGGGCTGGGCCTGGCCATCGTGCAATCAATCATGGCCCTGCACCAGGGGCAGGTTGATGTGCGCAGCCTGCCCGGTGGCTTTACCTTGTTTCGCCTGGTGTTTCCTCGGGTATTGCCTGAATAGGGAATGCGGACTTCAAACCAAAGCCGATCCCCTGTGGGAGCCGTCGAGCTTTAGCAAGGCTGCGAAAGCGGTGGGTCAGGCACCTTATATATCGCCTGTGCCGCCGTCTTCGCAGCCTCGCTGGGGCTCGACAGCTCCCACATTTGAGCTTTGTCGCTGGCAAAATCTGCGTTCGACGCGATGGCCCTGCTGACCAAGACATAAGCAACAAAGCCGATCCACTGTGGGAGCTGTCGAGCTTTAGCGAGGCTGCGAAAGCGGTGGGTCAGGCACCTTATTCTCGCCTGTGCTGCCGCCTTCGCAGCCTCGCTGGGGCTCGACAGCTCCCACATTTGAGCTTTGTCGCTGGCAAAATCTGCGTTCGACGCGGTGGCCCTGCTGACCAAGACCCAAGCAACAAAGCCGATCCCCTGTGGGAGCTGTCGAGCTTTAGCGAGGCTGCGAAAGCGGTGGGTCAGGCACCTTATTCTCGCCTGTGCTGCCGCCTTCGCAGCCTCGCTGGGGCTCGACAGCTCCCACATTTGAGCTTTGTCGCTG